>JBCDHV010000053.1:0-12629 GCA_038749615.1 Bacteroidota bacterium | reverse complement strand
TGCTGCTCGGCAACATGTTCCAAGCCGGCCCGATGCTGCCGGCGCTTCCTGTGTTTGGCAATTTCGAGTTGTTGCTCGCGTTTGCCGGCATCGGATTCATGGAACTCGTTCACCTGAGCGAACGAACCGAGACTATCGTCGACCGTGTGGGCCGGTGGCCGGCCTTCTTGCGCTGGGCCGTCTACCTCGGCGTAACGATGTGGATTCTCGTCTTCGGCGCGATCGGGAAAGAACAGGCGTTCATCTACTTCCAATTCTAGCCCGAACGCACCCAGGTTCTCACACTCACCCAGACTCCCACACTCACCGAGACTATGGTCAAGCTTGTCCTCAAGTCCGTGCTGTACCTGGCGTCCGTAGCCGGCGCGTGCGCCCTGCTGTTCTGGGTCATTGTGCCGAACAACTCGAACGCGTATCAGGCGGCACAGGTCGACAAAATCCAGCTGGCGGCAGAGACTGAATCGCCGAAAATCATGCTGGTTGGCGGGTCGAACCTCGCGTTCAGCATGAACTCGGAGTGGTTAAGCGAGCAGGCGGAGCAGCCGGTCGTCAACATGGGCGTCTCGAAGGCCGTCGGCATGCGCTACATGCTCGAAGAAGCCAAACCCCATGTGAACGCTGGCGACCTGATCGTCCTCTCCCCCGAGTACGAGGTCTACTACGACATCTACTACGGCAGCGAGAGCCTGACCGTTATGCTGATGCACTACCCGCATCTCCTGACGAAACTCAGCTCGTGGGGGGAATGGGAAACCTTCCTCTCGACGTTCCTGACGATCATGCGGATGAAGGTCAACGGCTACATCCGGACCGGCGTAGCAAGCCTGGAAGATACCGTCTACCGCCGCGACGGCTTCAACGCTCACGGTGACCTCACCACCCATATCGACCTCGAAACTGATCTCGACGAACGCTCCCTGTTCGGAGACGAATCCGTGCCTTTCCAGGAAGACGCCATCCGGGCGATGAACGCCTTTGCCGCGCACGCCGAGGCCCGAGGCGCCACCGTCGTGCTCAGCTTCCCGTCCCTGTACGACGCCTACCTCGAACGCTACGCCAGCCGCATCGACGCGATGGAACGCCGGCTCCGCAGCGAGTTGACCTTCCCCGTCATCTCTGACCCTGCCGACTACGCCTTCCCCCGCACGGCCCTCTACGACACGCCGTATCACCTCCTGCGCGAAGGCCGGCAGCAGCGCACCGAGCAGCTCTGGGCGGACCTACAGGCACGCAACGCGATGTAGTCTCCTGGGGTAGTCTCTGAGTCTTTCTGTTGATTCCCTTTGCGGTTCGGACCGTGTAGAGGTATCCTTCGGATAGATAACGGCTTACCAAGAGCCAAGTACCACCACTGTGACGCGCATCGTTCCGTCACGCAGATTGCAGATCGGACACGCGGGCCGGCTACAGTCAGCGCGCTAGCCGGCCCGGCAGACGGATGGCTTCCTCCTGTTTGGCCACGGGTAGGTCAAGCAATGTCCGGCCGGCAGTCCCAACCTCCTTCCCAATGAAAAAATACCTGACTGAACTCGTCGGCACCTTCTTCCTGGTTCTCGTGATCGGCCTAGCCGGCGCTGAGCCCATTTCAGGCCCGCTCGCGATTGGCACTATTCTCATGGTGATGGTCTTCATGGGCGGCCACATCTCTGGCGCGCACTACAACCCTGCGGTCTCTCTCAGCCTGCTCTTCCTGAAAAAGATCGAGCTCAAAGACACGCTGATGTACATCGGCTTCCAGGTCCTTGGCGCAACGCTAGCGGCCTTGGTTAGCTGGTACCTGACCGATCAAACCTTCGCGCCGGCACCGGGCGTCGAATTCTCGACCATGGAAATCCTGGTGGCCGAGATTCTCTTCACGTTTGCGCTCGTGATCGTGATTCTGAACGTGGCCGCTACCGAAAGCCCGAGCGTCAAGGGCAACTCGTACTACGGCCTCGCGATTGGCTTCACGGTGATGGCCGGCGCTTTTGCCGTCGGTGGCATTTCCGGCGGGGCCTTCAACCCGGCTGTCGGTCTCGGCCCGATCCTCGTCGAGTTGGCCGCTGGCGATACCGGTTCAGTCGGTGCCCTCTGGATTTACCTAGCCGGCCCGATTACCGGTGGCCTGCTCGCCGCGCTGTTCTTCCGTTTCCAGGAATCCTGACGGTTTGTCCTACCCCGCCGCGTGGGGACTTGATTTCAGTGTGCTAGCTTCGGGAATGTTGAGCGGGTGAAGGGAGCAGGGGGAAGGGATTTTTCTGGGCTGATCTGCTTGATTTACCGTCTCGGCTCCGGGAATATTGAACGGATGAAGGGAGTAGGGTGAAGGGATTCCTTGGAAAGCATCTGCCTTAGTGAGCTTACACGCCCGGGAATTTTTGAGGCCAGCCAGGAAACCGCCTTGCCCCCTTCACCCTGTTCCCTTATCCCCTCACCCTGTCCCCTTCCCCCTTCAGTCGGCTTAAAACGGGACATCCCCGGCAACTTCTTCCGGGCGGCGGACGGTTTGAATCAGGCGGATGGCCGTCAGGTCTGTGCCAAATAGACTCGTCTGGCCACTGAAATCGGAAGGGAAAACGGCGGCGTAGTCAGCCGGCTCGAAAAACGGCTCGAATTTGCGGGCGAATTCCGACAAGCGCTTGAGGTAGTACGCGGTATTCTCGTCCGGATTCGTGGCGTCCCACTCTGAGGCGAGACGCGAGGACTCGAAGGCGACGATGTTTAGGCCGGCACCGGCTACGTAATACGTGATCCGGTCGCCTTTGGTAATCGATTGGCCGGTTTTGCGCCGGCGCTCAATGGCCAGTTCGTACGTCGCGGCGCGCGTGCGCTTTCCGGATTCTACATCGGCGAGGTAGCGCTCGACGGTGTCCTTGAGCGTTTCGGTCCGGGCAAAGTCGTCAACGGACCAGTCGTGCGCTTGGATGCGTTTGGCGGTGTCCTTGTAGAGCTCGTGCAGCCCCGGGACGTCCTCTGCCATGAGACACTCGATGGCTTCTCGGACGAACCGCCGGCCAAACCGCTCAATCGACCGAGAGACCAGCGACGAGCCCTTGAACTTCAGCGAGCCATCGTAGGCTTGAAGCGCGTAATTCTTCTTTTTGTACGAGAGCATCGTCTGGAACCGTCCATCGAACCCGACCCGAATGCCCGCCGGCATTGCGTGTGTCAGGTCACGGACAAACTGGATCTCTTCAGCTTCCCCCCGAATCCCATCCGGCGGCACGAACAACACGCCGTCGGTATCGACCTCGATGACGAGTCCACCACGGTCTTGGATGGCTCGCATCATGTGCCGGAGTAAATCCTGCCCAGTAGACGCGACGCGGTCGGCCTCACCGAAGTCGTTGAAGAGCGCCATGCCGAAGCCCAGCATGCCGTAGAAGCTGTTGATCAGGTTCTTGTACGACGTCTGGCGGGCATCGAGTTCACTCCGGGCCTCCGGATCATCCGTCTCCTTCATCTGCCGCTTGGCATCGAACCGGAGATCCGTCAGCCGGCGCAAAAGCCCTGGGAAGAGCTCGAGTCCGTCGTCTCCAGGCTTCACGTCATAGTTGAGCATGATGGACGGATACAGGCTCTCGACATCGGCATAGACAACCGGCCCAACGACGCCTGTCACGAAGACATCCGTGTACCCACCAACCGTCTGGCTCCCCCACTCGCTCTTCGGCAAGGCCTGCCGGCAGCGGAGGTATTCGCGCACGAACAGGGCTTCGATCTTAGCCGCCGGCCCACCCCGCGCCACCTGCTCGTACGACATCGGCACCATCTGCGTCAGGTAGAACGTCGACCCGCTCAAGTGACGCGCCAATCGTTCCGTCTCGATGACATCGTCGAGCGCGTACCGGAGCAACCGGTCGGGCTCTTCGAGCCAGACGCGTGAGATGTCTGCGCCCTCGACGTACGTGCGGGTCTCGTCTGCAAAGCCGAAGTAGCGAGCAGCAGCTTTGAGGCCGTAGCTCGGCAGATCGCGCTTGAACACGTCGAAGCTCATCACCTGAAAGAGCGTATCGACCACATGCCGGCCGGCAATATCGATGGCCGGAAAATCCAATACCCGCTCGGCAAACCGGATACTCGACGGAAACGTCCGCGGCGTGCTGCCGTCGCGCCCGATGGCGAAGGGCACGTTGTGCCGGCTGCACCGCTCGATGATGTAGGGAAAGTCGAACGCGTAGATGTTGTGGCCTTCGATCACGTCCGGATCGCGCTCGTTGATGACGCGCACCAGCTCGGCCAGCATGTCGCGCTCGCTAACCGTCCGCCCTTCGATCAAGTGAGACCACCCGCGGTTGTCAGAGAGCGCGATGATGATAATCTCGTCCTCGGGCCGCTTGGCATCGGGAAAGCCGGCCCGGGTAAAGGTTTCGATGTCGAGCTGCAGCCGGTGAAGGTCTTCGAAGGCCATACCTTTGAAGAGCGTGCGGCCCGTTTGCGTCAGGTACTGTGTAGCCGGCGAGTTGAGCGTGTAGACTTCCTTGGGCCGGGTGCGGTCTGAGCCGGTGTTCGCCTGTACGGTGCGGAGAGCATCCCAGTAAGCATTTTGGTCTCCGAACGTGACGAGATACTGGAAAAACGCCTCCCCGTTGAGCCGCTGAAATTTGAACCGGGATCGCTCGAATCCCTGCAGCAGGTGAATGTCTGAGATAAAGAAGAACGGGAAGTAGGGCTCAACCTCAGCTTCCACGTGGCCAGCCTCGGCTCTCCGATACACGCACACCCGTGCGGGCTCCCCTCGCCGGCCCCGCACCGGATGCACCGCGACGATACGCTCCTGGCCGTCTCGGCCATTCAGGGCTAGGTCTAAGTCGACTTGTTGGGGCATCGGCACATGTTGACGAGGCGGATCACCTGTCCCACCTTCGTATAGGTCGAATTGGCAGGCACATCACAGGAGAAAAACCGAGTTTGCCGGTTGATAGCGTCCGTTATGAGTGTAAACCTTCACGAGCAACTGAATAGCCCCTCATGCTGAAATTTGCCGAACGGCGCTTACAGCAGGCTGGCCTTGACGAACATACCACTGAAGTAGTTCTCAAGTCGGTCCCCTCGTTAGCCTTGAAGGTACTTGGGTTTGGCGGAACGTTTGTGTTCAACGTGCTGCTGGCGCGGTACATGGGCGCAAAAGGCGTCGGTATTGTCGCTATCGGCATCCAGATCTATACCTTTGCGCAGATCTTTGCACGTCTTGGGACAAACAGTATTGTCATGAAGCGTGTTGCGGCCGGCTTGGCGACCGAGAATCCACTCATGGCCGAGCAAGCCATGAGTGCTGGACTCAGGTGGACGCTCTTAGGCTCAGCAATCACAGCAGGTATCGTCGTCTTGTTGGCTACCCCGCTGGCCCACCGAGTCTACGCAGAGCCCGATCTTCGCGGCTTGCTGTGGTTGTTTGCTTTGGCGCTAACGCCGTTTTCTTTGTTCGTGACGATCAATCATGGCGTCAAGGCGCTGCGCCGGACGTGGCAGGCAACCGGACTCAACGAAGCGTTCCGGTCCACGGTTCGCATCTCTGGCCTCTTGATCCTAGTAGCCATCGGGCTGCCGATCACCCCAATCTCGGTAGGTTGGATTTTCGTAGTGGCCGCTGTGGCTGCCTTAGGGGTGAATCTCTCGTATTGGCTGCACCAGCCTGAAGGATTCGCGCTCAAGTTATCAGCGAGTTCTGGAGATCGTCAGGTCCTACGCGAATCACTTCCGCTGGTCCTCGTTTCCTCCATGTTCCTGTTGATCAGCTCTACAGACACGATCATGCTGGGGTGGCTCGTCTCAGCGGAGGAGGCAGGTGTCTACTACATTTCTGCCCGCGTGGCATTGCTTACGAGTTTCGTGATCCACGTGGTGAATTCGATCGTTGCTCCAAAGTTTTCACAACTCTATGCCCGGAATGAGCTGGCTCAACTCCAGCGCATGGGTAAATCGGTCACTCTGCTCCTTTCGGCCAGTGCTGTACCGATCCTGTTGGTCTTTCTTGCCTTCCCTGCCCAGATTCTATCTCTTTTCGGGAGTGAATTTGCCGATGGCGCCGCCACCTTACGCGTTCTAGCTCTCGGACAATTTGTCAACTTGTCGTTTGGCAGCGTAGGCTACCTCCTGATCATGAGCGGCAACGAGCGGATCATGCGGGATATCACGATTGGAGGCGCCTTAGTAAACATCGTTGCGAACTATTTCCTAATCGTTCAACTCGGTGCGTTCGGGGCTGCCCTCGCTAGCGCCGGCACCTTGCTAACCATGCGGCTTGCGATCTACATCGCCGTACGCAAACGTCTCGGATTCTGGCTTTTAGGCAGCATGCCTCTACGTGACCCCTGATTTTCACTGAGTTGTACCAATTGCCGGCATCTTCAAACGCTTCTTGTAGCGGGCTGTTAGATTTGCCGGCTGTGCCTCACCACCCTTTTTGCCGGCGGCGGCCGGCTGAGCAGCCATCCCCTTTTCGCTGTATGCGGACTCTCCTCTGTCTGCTGGTGCTCCTCGCCGGCGTCTCTACTCGGGCTCACGCGCAAGATGCGTCCGACGGCTCGTTCATCGTCTCGGAAGCGCCTCAGGAGAACCAACTCTATCCTCGCGACCGCACCACGAACCGTGCGACCATTCGCGTGGCCGGCCTCGCCGATCCAGCAACGGCAGACCGGCTCGTGCTGTCGCTGTCCAAGGATGGCGTCCCGGTGCATCAGACCTCGACGGTTCTGGTCCCACAACCCCTCGCGGTCGTGTCTGGGCCGGCACCATCGGGTGAAGCGCTGGCCGCCTTTGCGCTCGAAACCGAGATCGAAGCCGGTCTGTGGAGCTACGAGGTCGCCGTGACTGCAGAGTCGGCCACAGGTTCTACAGTGGTGTACACAGCAGCTAACATCGTCGCCGGCGATACGTACATCGTCTACGGACAGTCGAACGCGGAGTCGCTGCAGTATTCCGGCAGCGCCAATAGCGACGAACGGTCGTCGATCCGCACGTTCGGGTCTACGATCTACGGAGCCGATCAGTCAGCGACGGACAACAACTGGTACGAGGCCACCGCCCGCACCTCTCCAGGGCCTGGGCACATCGGGCAATGGCCACTCCGGATGGCAGCCCGGTTGGTCGACACTTACGGCGTGCCAGTCGCCATCATCAATGGGGCCGAGGGTGGCCGGGGCATCGACGAACTCCTCCGCAACGATGCCGTCCCGCTTGACCTGGGCCGCGCCTATGGCCGCATGCTTCGGCGGGTCCAGCGTGCCGGCTTGTCGAACGACATCATGGCCGTCTTCTGGTACCAGGGCGAAGACGACGGCGACATCTCAACGGATCTGTACGCCAGCCGGTTTGCTGAATTGCGCCAAGACCTGAAGGGCGACTATCCGAACATCCAAAAAATCTACCTCTATCAGGTCCGGACGAGTGCTTGCGCCTCGCGCCCCTCCGTGGTCTGGCGGGACGCTCAACGGCTCCTCCCCGATCAATACAGCGATGTCGAGATCTACTCCTCTACAAACCTCGACGGGCACGACGGCTGTCACTTCTCCTATGCCGACGGCTACCGCGAACTCGGCGACCGGAGCTTCACGGTCGTCGCACGCGATTTCCACGACGCGTCTGCCGCGAACACGACGCCGCCGAACCCGGTCCGCGCCACGATTAGCGGTGACGGCACGCGCATGCGCATTGCGTTCCGGGCCGAGGGCGACGATCTCGTCTGGGAAGAGGGTGCCGAGGAACTGTTCCGGCTCGAAGGCACGGGCGTGAGCGTCGTGGACGGCCGGGCCGTGGGCGATGAAATCGAGCTGACGCTCTCGGCCAGTGGCATTTCGGCATCCGGACTGACGTATGTGGGCCGGCGAGGCGATGCATCCTGGGTGTACAACGCCAACGGCTGGGGCCTGCTCACCTTCTTCAACCTGCCCATCGAGAAGGCCGATTTCGACAACGATGGCGTCCTGGACGACTTCGACAACTGCCCGGACGACGCCAACGCCGACCAGGCCGACTTCGACAATGACGGCGTCGGTGATGTCTGTGACGATAGCGATGAGGATGGCTTCTCGGACGCGGTCGATAACTGCCGGGCGGACGCCAACCCGGACCAAGCCGACTTCGACGGCGACGGCATCGGCGACATCTGCGACGACGACCGCGATGGCGACCAGATCGAAAACTCGCGCGACAACTGCCCGCTCACGCCCAACCCAGACCAAGCCGACTCCGATGGCGACGGTTCGGGGGATGTCTGTGACATCGACACTGATGGCGATGACGTAAACGACGAAGTCGACAACTGCCCGCTCATCCAGAATCCGGATCAGTCCGACATCGATCAGGACGGCCTCGGCGATGCCTGCGATACCGACCGGGATGGTGACGCCGTCAGCAACGACATCGACAACTGCCCGGATGCGCCGAACGCAGACCAGAACGACCTCGACGGCGACGGCATCGGAGACGCCTGCGATTCGGACCTCGACAACGACGGAATCGAGAACACCGTCGACAACTGCCCGACGAGCGACAACCCGGCGCAGATCGATACAGATCAAGATGGCATCGGCGATGCCTGTGATAGCGACATCGACAACGACGGCATCGGAAACGCCTCGGACAACTGCCCGCTCAGAAGCAACGCCGACCAGGCCGACTTCGACGGCGACGGCATCGGGGACGCCTGTGATGACGATGCGGATGCCGACGGGCTCGACAACAGCGAAGACAACTGCCCGCTGATTGCTAACCCCGACCAGCTTGATCTCGACCAGGATGGCATCGGAGACGCCTGCGATTCGGACCTCGACAACGATACCATCCAGAACGAGCTCGATAACTGCCCGGTCACAGCCAACGAAGATCAATCCGACATCGACAACGACGGCCAAGGAGACGCCTGCGACGACGATGCCGACGGCGACCTCGTGCTGAACGCCTCCGACAACTGCCCGTTGGCCGCCAACCCCGATCAGGAAGACGGCGACCAGGACCAGATCGGTGACGTGTGCGACGCGGACCGCGACAACGATGGGATCCTCAACGACGTGGACAACTGCCCGCTGACGGTCAACCCGCTGCAAGCAGACGCCGACAACGATGGCCGGGGCAACGCGTGTGAGGATGTCCCGACGGAAATCGGGCTCTTCGCGAACTACCCGAACCCCTTCACGGGCCGCACGATCTTGCAGTTCGCGCTGCCGGAAGACGCGGAGGTCATGCTGGGCGTCTACGACACCACAGGCCGGCTCGTCTCGACGGTGACGACGGGCGCGTTCCCAGCCGGCATTCACTCGTTCGCCTTCGACGCGGACGGCCTGCCGGGCGGGCTCTACTTCTACACGCTCGTCACGGGAGACCGCCAGCTCACGCGCCAGATGGTGGTGATTGGATAACCGAAACAAGTTCGGCGAGCATCGCGGCCGTTGCCCCCCAGACCTTGTGCCCGTACACGTCGAAGTACGGGACGCTGGTCCACCGTTTGCGGATGACCCAGTCCTCAGACTTCAGGTTTTCGGGGTCCAGCAGACCCTCCACCGGCGCCTCGATCACTTGCTCGACTTCCGCCGGGCTGGGCACGTAGTTGGGCCGGCCCGGCACGGTGGCCACGAACGGGTGCACGCAGAAATTGGACGGGGGGATGTAAATCGGCGTGAGTTGCCCGATGAGCTCTGGGCTGTGCTTCGGAATTCCCAGTTCCTCCTCGCACTCGCGAAACGCCGTTTGCTGTAGCGTTTCTCCGGCATCGCGTGAGCCTCCCGGAAAACTGATTTGGCCGGCATGGTCGCGCAGCGTACTCGGGCGCTTCGTCAGCACGACGGCCGGCCCTTCGGCCGATGGGATCAACAACACGAGCACGGCCCCCTCTCGGCAATCTTTGCCCGCAATGCCATCATCGGCCACCTCCACCAAGTTCGAGGGCCGCATCCTCCGATGAGCCTCTGAGCCCGGCAAAGGACCAGCAAGCTGCCGGCGCAGCGTGTGGGTAAAACGAACAAACCTGTCTGTCATGTGCGTGTGTTAAATCAGTCCGGCACGACCATCGGACCGCCCAAGCATCAAACCGAACCCTTCGTCAGGACGTCGCCCGTCATCGCCGGCGGAATGTCGATACCGAGAAGGTCAAGGATGGTCGGGGCGATGTCACCGAGCTTGCCGTGGGCGAGCGGGCCGTCGAATCCATCAGCGATCAGGAGATGCGGAACGAGCGCGGTCGTGTGCGCGGTGTGCGACGAGCCATCGGGGTTGCGCATGCGGTCGGCATTGCCGTGGTCGGCGATGATCTGAACGGAGTAGCCGTGCTCCAGAGCTGCCTCGACCACCACACGGGCTGCCGCATCAACTGCTTCGACGGCTGCAACGGCCGCTTCAAAGTCGCCCGTGTGCCCAACCATGTCGGGGTTGGCAAAGTTGAGCACCACAAACGTGTACCGTTTGGCCAGCGCCTCAGCGACTTTGCTCGCTAATTCTGGTGCGCTCATCTCGGGCTGCAAATCGTACGTGGCTACTTTTGGTGATGGAACCAGAATCCGATCCTCGCCCCGAAATGGATCTTCTCGGCCTCCGCTGAAAAAGAACGTTACGTGCGGGTATTTCTCGGTCTCAGCAGCCCGCAACTGGGTGCCACCTGAACGGGCGATCACCTCGCCGAGCGTGTCGCTCAAGTTGACCTTCGGAAAGGCGACGGGATAGCCGAAGTCCTCGTCGTAGCGCGTGAACGTGACCATGTGGAGGTCGAGCGGGTCACGCTCGAAGCCCTCGAATGACGGACTGGTCAGGGCGCGGCAGAGTTGACGGGCCCGGTCCGTGCGGAAGTTGAAGAAAATGACAGCGTCCCCGTCCTCGATCCGAGCGTGCGCCGTGTCTGCGAAGACCACCGGCTCCACGAATTCATCGGTGACGCCGGCTTCGTAGCTCGCCTCGAGCGCTTCCCGAGGGCCGGCAGCCTGTTCGCCCTTGCCGTGCACCAGCAAGTCGAACGCGCGCTGCGTCCGCTCCCAGCGGTTGTCCCGGTCCATCGCGTAGTACCGCCCAATCAGATCAGCGACTCGGCCGACCCCGATGGCTTCCGCCTCACGTTGAAATGTGTCGAGATAGCCTAGTCCGCCGTTCGGGTCAGTGTCGCGGCCGTCCGTGAAGGCGTGCAACCAAACGTGGTCTTCGTTCAATCCGGCTGTTGCAGCCATTTTCAGCAAGGCCGTGGCGTGAGACAGTGTCGAGTGCACGCCGCCGTCCGAGAACAACCCGAGGAGGTGGAGCTTCGTACCGTTCTGTTTCGCGTGTGCGACGGCATCCTGAAGCACGTTGTTGTCGAAAAACGAGCCGTGCTCGATGGCTTGGTCGATGCGCGTGATATCCTGATACACGACCCGGCCGGCTCCCAGATTCATGTGCCCGACTTCCGAGTTGCCCATCTGCCCGTTCGGCAATCCAACCGCGAGTCCGGACGCTTCGAGGGTGCTGTGGGGATAGGTCTCGAAGAGGGTGTCCAAAAACGGCGTATCGGCGGCATCGACCGCGCTAACGGAAGGGTCTTCGGCGATTCCGTAGCCGTCGAGGATGAGGAGAAGGTGCATGGATGTGGAGGCGTGGAGGGGGATGAAGGGCGAAGGGCGAAGGATTAAGGGAAAAGGGTGAAGGGTTTGCGGGAAGCCTCAGCGGTGTCCTGTAGAGACGTTGCATGCAACGTCTGTACGGGGTTGGCGCGTTCATTCAAGGAAGCGCCATTCGGGGTTGGCGCGTTCATTCAACGAGGCGCCCTTCCGGGTTGCGCCTTTGTTTCCAGATGAGATCATTCATACATCTCAAATCATAAATCATAATTCCTCGCTGTGCGTCTTTGCTTCGAGCTGAGATCATTCGTACAGCCCAAATCATACATCATAATTCCCGTCCCCTAGGGGCCCCGAGATCAATGGTGCGGGGGCAGAGAGCGGCTTCGGCGGGGTCGTTCGTGGCGAGGATCAGGGGGCCGGCATGGGTGTTAAGCAGGTCACGTACGAGGGTGCGGCCGGTTTCGTCGAGGGTGGCGCCAGGTTCGTCGAGGAGCAGGATGGCCGGCTCGACCAACAGCGCCGTCGCCAGTTTGATGCGTTGTTTCATGCCCGAGGAGAACGTCTTGACGAGATCGTCTTCCCGGCCGGCAAGCCCTACCCGGTCGATGTAGGCGTCGAGGTGCGCCGGATCCGTTGGGATGCCGCGCAGCCGGGCGACGAACGCCAGATTCTCCCGCGCGCTCAGGCCCTCGTAGACGTTTAGGTATGGCCCGACGAGCCCCACGTGAAACGTGCGATCCGCAGCCGGCACGCTGGTCTCCCCGATCGTCAACCCGACTGTCCCCTTCGTCTGCGCTACCACGCCGGCTAGAATCTGCACGAGGGTCGACTTCCCGCTTCCGTTCGGACCGACAACCGCCACGCGCTCGCCATCCGAGACCGAAAACGACAGCCCCTCGAACAGACGCCGACGGCGGTAGCGCTTGGATAGATTCGTGGCGGTGAGAACCGCTCGGGGTGGAGACATGAGGTATTTCAGGATACGTGCCGGCGCTTGTGTGCGGCCTTTGGACTACGTACTTCACCCCGTGCTGCCTGTATCATGAAAAACCCGCAAACGGAGGATTTCAGCCCAAAGGATGCGTTAGACATTTCCCACCCTGCCTCACCACGATATTCTATACCTGACTT
>JBCDHV010000052.1:0-12673 GCA_038749615.1 Bacteroidota bacterium | reverse complement strand
GATGGCAGCGTCGTCGAAGGCGCGTCGCTCTCCGAGCTTGTTGGCGCGTCCGACACCGATTTGGCCACCATCATCAACGGAAACGTGACGACCGCCCTTTCCGCCGTGGAGGCTATTCCGGTGCCGTTCGACCAGAGCATCATCCACAACCAGGAGGTCGTGATCTCGTCGGTCGACGCGCTCCAGGAGCTGGGCGACTCGTTCGTACAGGGCGCACAGGCGATTGGCCTAGCCATCAACACAGAGCTGCCGGACTGAGCGCGCTAGATCCAACAGCTGGCCAACATTCGGTGCTTCGAGGGGTCTGCTCTTCACAGGAAGTCCAGAGCAGAAGCCTCAGGTGTTTAATTAGATTTAGTCTAATTAGAATGGCTTCCTACGAGGCCATTCGTCTCAAACACCAATTGACCCGGCACTATGCGCCTTTTTCGGACTTCCTTCCTCGCGGCAGTGGTTGTCGCCTTTACCCTAGTCGCTTGCGACTCGGACAATGACGACGCCGGCATCGACCGCAGCGTTGTCCTGGAGAACTACGCGAACATCGTCTTCGCCTCGTACCAAGACTCCTACAACACGGCTGTTACGCTCGACCAGGCGATTGATGCGTTCATCGCGAATCCAACGGCAGCCACGCTTCAGTCCGCACAAACGGCATGGCTCGCCGCACGTGAGCCGTACGGACAGACCGAAGCCTACCGTTTCGCTAACGGCCCGATCGATGACGCCGACGGCCCCGAAGGCCTGCTCAACGCGTGGCCACTCGACGAAGCCTACATCGACTACGTGGTGGGCGACGACGATGCCGGCATCATCAACAACCCCGGCCAATTCCCTACGATCGACGCGGACCTACTCGTTTCGCTGAACGAGGAAGGCGGTGAAGAGAACGTCTCGATTGGCTACCACGCTATCGAGTTCTTGCTCTGGGGCCAAGATCTGAGCGACACCAGTGCCGGGACGCGGCCGGTCACGGACTTCACGACGGCAGAGAACGCCGACCGCCGGAAGCAGTACCTCGGCGTCGTCTCCGACCTGCTGTTGGTTCATCTCGACGAAATGGTTGACGCCTGGGATCCGAACGGCAGCGGCAACTACCGCGCAACGTTCCTCGGACTCGACTCCGACGTGGCCATCCGCAACATCATGACCGGTATCGGCACGCTCTCGAAGTCGGAGTTGGCCGTTGAGCGGATGTTCGTAGCCGTGAACAACCAAGATCAGGAAGACGAGCACTCCTGCTTCTCGGACAACACACACCGTGACATCATCACGAACGCGCAAGGCATCGCCAACGTCTGGCGTGGCAGCTACACCCGCGTTGACGGCTCGACGGTCAGCGGCACGTCGCTCTCCGACCTCGTCCGCGAATCCGATGCGACGGTCGCCAACACGGTCGACAGCAACGTGTCCGCCGCACTGAGTTCGGTGGATGCCATCCCGGTGCCGTTTGATCAGACGATCATCAACGCGCAAAACTCGGTGCTCACTTCGGTCGACGCTCTGCAAGACCTCGGTGACTCGTTCGTTGAAGGTGCCCGTGCCATCGGCATCACCATCAGCAACGAACTGCCCGACTAAGTCGAGCGGATTCACCCCAAATCGGGCGGCTATGCGGAACACCGTGTGGCCGCCCGATTTACGTTTCTGCCAGTGTTTAGTGATTGATTTTTAGTGTGTAGCGTGTCTTTCTCATCGAGCACGACGGTTGGAGCAAACCCCTGTTTTCTGCGTAACAATTCGTGTAGTCAAAAATCTTACTGAAGCGTCCGCTATCTGACGACTCAACGACTGCATTTCAATTCTCTAGCGCATCGAGCGCCCGTGTAGCCTCATGAATCCATCCCCTGAACATCCGAATCAGGATCGAACCCGCCGCCGCCTGGGCCGTGGGTTCGTAGTGGTGGTGTACGCGCTCTTGGCCCCCCTGTTGATGGGGATGTTCGTCATGCCTGGGTGTGACTGGGCCGCCGGTGAGCTAGACGGGCTGACCGCCGAACCGGACGAACAGTTCTCCGGTGGCTTGGGCACGGTCTTCGAGACCGGCAAGAACGCGTTTGGCCTGCCGGCTCCTGGGTTGACACGAAGCCAGGAACGCTTTTTCGGCGTGGGCAATTCGTTCTTCAACCAAAACTGGGTTTCCGCGCCGGCTTCCACGACGGCCCGCGACGGCCTCGGGCCGTTCTTCAACGCGCGTTCGTGCGCCTCCTGTCATTTCCGCGATGGCCGCGGACGCTCGCCGGCGTTCGATGGCGAGCGCCCGACAGGTTACTTGGTCCGCGTCGCCCTCCCCGAGACGCGCGACGAATACGGCCGGCCCGTTGGCGACGAACGCTATGGCACGCAGATCCAAGACGGCGCTAACCTCGACTTCGCCCCCGAGGCCAGCATCCGCATCCGGTACGAAACCATCACGGGCACCTACGACGACGGGACGACCTACACCCTGCGCAAGCCCTCGATCTCGTTCGCGGACGAAGCCTACGGTCCCATCACGAGCCGCGCCCTTTCTGGCCGCGTCGCGAATCACATCTCCGGCATGGGGCTGCTCGAATCGATCCCAGACGAGACCCTTCTCGCACTGGCCGATCCAGACGATGCCGATGGCGACGGCGTATCGGGCCGCGTCAACATGGTGTGGGATGTCCGCAAGCAAGGATATTCGATTGGCCGGTTCGGCTGGAAGGCGGAGCAACCGACCGTCGAGCAGCAGGTAGCCAGCGCTTTTCACGGCGACATGGGTCTGACCTCCTCCCTGTTCAGCGACGAGAACTGCTCCGAAGCAGCCATCGGATGCACGGAAGCCCCCAATGGCGGAACGCCCGAGATCGAGGACGACATGCTCGAGCACACGACGCTCTATTCGGCCTCGTTGGCCGTGCCGGCTCGGCGCGACTGGGACGAGCCCGAAGTGCTCCGCGGCAAGCAGCTCTTCAGGGAAGTCGGTTGCGTCAACTGCCACGTCCCCCAGATTACGACGGGCATCAACGAAATTACGGATGCCTTCTCGAATCAGGTCATCCGTCCCTACACGGATCTCCTGCTGCACGACATGGGGCCGGAGCTGGCTGACGATTTCGCCGTCTTCGATGCCAATGGGCGGGAGTGGCGCACCCCACCACTTTGGGGCATTGGCTTGATCGAGACGGTCAACGGACACACAGAATTCCTCCACGATGGCCGGGCCCGTAACCTCGAAGAAGCCATCCTGTGGCATGGCGGCGAAGCCGATGCGTCCCGGCAGCGCTTCAAAGCCCTATCCAAAGACGAGCGTGACGCGCTCATACGCTTCCTCCGATCTCTCTGACCGATGCCTGCCTTTCGCCCTCTCGGCTTTGCCCTCTCTTGCGCATTTCTCCTCCTGGCCGGCTGTGACCCATCGAGCGATCCGGCTGAAGACCGGGCGGCTGTCCGGGCGGCCATGCTCACCGATCTGGCCGACCGTGTGATTGCGACCTCCCACGCGTCGTTTGCCGAGCAAGCAGCCACACTCGAAGCGGCCGTGATTGCTCTGCAAGCCACCCCATCGCAGGCTACGCTCAATGCAGCGCGTGCCGAATGGCTCGAAGCGGCACGGCAGTTCCGCCGGCTTTCGGCCCTCAATCTGCCTGGCGTTCGTTTTGGCCTGTACCATAACCGCATTTCCACGTGGCCGGCCGACACCGAGCGCATCGAGGATCGCCTCGCGACAGAATCGACTTTTGATCTCGCACTCATCCAGCGGCAGGGGTCCAACCTGAGGGGGTTGCCGGCGCTCGAGTACTTTCTGTTCGACTCGGACGACGCATCGTCGCTGGGCACCAACCGGTTGGAGTACGCCGCTTCCGTCGCCACCGATATCTCTGGGCAGGCCGACGCTCTCCTTGAAAAGTGGAGCCGGGACGGTGGAAATGAGCTTGGGATGTTCGAAGCCGCTGACACCGAAGGGCGTAACTTCCAAAGCTCGATTTCGCGCATCGTGAACGAAATGGCGATGGTCGCGGAAGACTTGCGCTACGTCAAAGTAGGCCGGCCTCTCGGGATTGCACGAGACCCCGGGGACCCCAACAGCGATCCCAAGCCCGAATTGGTGGAGTCGCCCTTCGCCGAAGAGTCGATTGCGTTGTTCAGAGAAGACCTAGCCGGCTTGCGCGCACTTCTCACCGCTGACGGTGGTACCGGCCTCGACGACTACCTCGAAACACTGGACGCCGAGCTCGATGGGCAGCCGTTTGCGGCAGCACTTCTCGCCCAGATTGACGCAACGGACCAGGCAGCCGCAGCCGTCACCCCATCGCTGCGTCAGAACCTCTCGGCGAACGCCGGCGCGAGCCAGGCTCTCTACGACGAGACGATCACGCTGCTGCGTCTCATCAAAACTGACATGGCCAACTGGCTCGGCGTAAGCATCACGTTCAGCGACAACGACGGCGACTGACCGGAGAACCCGTGCATCCTGTGGAGCATTCGGTTCCGCCGGCCCCTTCGCCTAAAGAGACGCTCGCTCAGCGCCTTTCGAGCCGGCTCTCAGCGCCCGCCGACCCAGTCGTCCTCGGGGTGTTCCGGATCGGGTTCGGGCTCGTCATGGCGGCGAGCCTGCTCCGGTTTTTACTCCTCGGTTGGGCCGTTCCACTGTACGTCGACCCAGTCGTTCACTTCTCCTATCCTGGATTTGGCTGGGTCCAACCGCTTCCTGCCTGGGCGCTTTATACCGTGTTGGTGGGCAGCACGATTGCCGCGGTGCTGTTTGCCGTCGGGCAGCGTGCAGGACTCTGGCTCGCGCTCTTTGTGGTGGGTTTCACGTACGTCGAGTTGATTGATGCCACGACGTACCTGAACCACTACTACTTCGTCACATCGGCCGGACTCTTGATGCTGCTCCTGCCAATGGGCGCTGCCCTGGTACCTGGCAAGCGAGACGCGGTGCATGTACCGGCGTGGACCATCTGGGCCTTGCGGCTCCAGATCGGGCTCGTGTACTTCTATGCCGGCGTCGCCAAGCTGCACCCGGACTGGCTCATCGAGGCCATGCCGCTGCGGATCTGGCTGGCGGCACGGGGAGGCTTGCCCGTCATCGGGCCCCTGTTGGATTTGACCTGGATGCCGTGGGCGTTCTCCTGGGCTGGCGCGGCGTTCGATTTGTTGGTCCCGTTCTTCTTGCTCTACCGCAAGACGAGACCCTGGGCGTATGCGGCGGCCGTGGTCTTCCATCTGGCCACGTACGTGCTGTTCAACATCGGCGTGTTTCCCTTCGTGATGATCATCGCCGCGCTGGTCTTCTTCGAATCGGATGAATGGCGTGCGCTCGGCCGGCGTCTCGGACGCATGAATCGCGAGACGCTGCGCAGTGCTGGTCAACTTAATCCTGGCCAATTTCGGATGGTCAAGGTCTCGGCGTGGGCACGTGGTTTGGTGGCCGGCTGGCTCCTCGTGCAGCTTCTCCTGCCTCTCCGGCACTGGCTCTACCCCGGCGACCGGCTGTGGACCGAGGAAGGCTTTCGCTTCGCATGGCATGTCATGGTTGCCGAAAAAACCGGCACCGCCGCTTTTCACGTGTACGACCCGGGCAGTGATCAACACTGGACGATCATCCCTAGCGATGACTTGACGGCCTTACAGGAAAAGCAAATGGCCTTTCAGCCCGATCTGATCTGGCAATACGCCCAGCACGTCGAGTCCCGGTTCATCGACGCCGGCTACCGAGATGTAGAGGTCCGCGCAGAAACCTACGTCAGCGTCAACGGCCGGCCCAGCCGACTCCTCGTCAACCCCAGCGTCGATCTCACGAGTGTCCCGCGAAGTCTCGGACCCAAATCCTGGATTCTGCGAGACTGACGTACGGTCCATCTCACCCGGCAGCCACCGAGGTATCAGAGGCTTCCAGTGAGGCCCCATTGGTCTCGATGATCTCCTTGTAGACCAACGAAGACCGCTTCGGTGTGCGTTCCTGCGTCTCGAAGTTGACGTGCACGATCCCGAACCGCTGCGTGTAGCCGGCAGCCCACTCGAAGTTGTCGAACAAGCTCCAGGCGTAATAGCCTCGAACGTCGACACCGGCTTGCCGTGCATCAGCAAGAGCATTCAAGTGATCTCTCAGGTACTTGACCCTAAGTGGATCCTCGACAACGGATTCTGTCGCAATGGGAGGATCGTAAAACGACGACCCGTTCTCCGTGATGTAAATCGGTGCGCCATACCGTTTGCCGGCCCAGACGAGGATGTCTCGGAAGCTCTCGGGGTTGACGTCCCACCCGAAATTGGTGATGGTCTTCGTAGGATCAGGAACGCGGGCGGCTCGCGTGATGCCAGCCGTGTCGTCGTGGCGGACGGAGAACCCAGAGTAGTAGTTGATGCCGAGGAAGTCTCCCGGGGCCTTCAAGGCTGCGAGGTCTGCCGGATCGTAGTCCGGCCAGGCGTCGCCGAACACCTCGGGCATTTCGTCGGGATAGGAGCCGAAGTAGATCGGGTCCAGGAAATGGCGGTTGAAGTAGGCGTCGGCGCGGTGAAAGGCACGCACGTCGGCTTCGGCGTCTGTGTGGGGGTACTGCTTCTCTAGGTTGACGACGATGCCGGCTTCCTTGCCTCCAGAGGCCTTGATTGCAGCCAGGCCGCTCGCATGCGCCTGCAGGAGATGGTACGACACCCGGGCGGCTTCGAAACGGCTCACGTGCCCCGGAGCCATGACGCCTTCGACGAACCCGTGGTTCATGATGACCCAGGGCTCATTGATGGTCGCCCACTTGGCCACCCGGTCGCCCAGCCGGCGTGTCATGACCTCGGCGTACTCGGCAAACCAGTGGCGCATGTCCGGGTTGAGCCACCCACCTCGGTCGTTGAGCGCGACAGGCAAGTCCCAGTGGTACAGCGTCGCCATGGGTTCGATGCCGTGCTCGAGCAAGGTATCGACGAGGCGGTCGTAGAAGTCGAGGCCGGCTTCATTGGGGCGGCCCGTTCCTTCTGGCAGAACCCGCGCCCAGGCGATGCTGAAGCGGTACGCCTGCAAGCCTAGAAACGCCATCAACTCGACGTCCGACCGGTAGCGGTTGTAATGGTCGCACGCAACATCGCCCGTGTGCCCGTGCTCGACGCGCCCCGGCGTGTGGCTGTACTCATGCCAGATGCTTTTTCCGGCACCATCGGCCAGCGGCGAGCCTTCGATTTGATACGAGGATGTAGCAGCGCCCCAGAGAAAATCGTCAGGGAAACGGGTCATGCGTCTAGTTGGTTGGGCGGCGGGTCTCCTGGTAGCGCGCCGCGTAGGGCCGGGCCGAAGCGGTATCGCCCCGGGCCAGGTGGTAACGGGTAAAGTTGAAGAGCAGTACGGGATCGTCCGGTGTGCGCCGCTCCGTTTCGGAGAGCCACACGCCAGCGGCGTCGAGTTCACCTGTTCGGAGCCAGGCCGCAGCGCTTGCATTGGCGTAGAAGGGCTCACGCGTTGTTCCGTACAGCATGGCTGCCGATGGGGCCGTCAGCGAGTCGAGCGCCGGCGAGGCGAGCGATTGCTCCAACGCCTTTCGTGCATCTTGGGTATCGCTGTTGCGCCAGTAGGTCAGGCCACGCGCCATCAACAAGGCCTGCACGGAATCGCCTTCGATCGTGGCCGCCCGAATGCCGCGCACGAGCGCGTCCGGCATCAACACCGTCCGATCCGAGACGTCGACTGCCAATCCCCCCAGTTGGGACGCGTCGGTTAGTTCGGCACGTAGCTGTTGGACCTGAGCCTCAGCCTCCGGCCCAGGTATCATGAACGGCGCGTCGGCTTTCAGCCGGGTGATCTGGAGCGCAGCATAGGCCTCGTCGATGGCGTCTGCCGGCACCGTCTCGGCCTGAGCGGCTCGTTCCGGCACCAAGCCGGCCTCCACGAACGAGTCAACGAAAAGGCCAGCGATCCGGTCGTAGCCTTCGGCCGTGAAATGGAGATGGTCTACGAAGAGCGTATCGCCCGGGAGCCCGGACCGGTAGGCCGCACGGAGCTCGGCATCGACATCGACCAGCACAGCTTCGGTTGTGGACGCGAGATCTCGGAGTGAAGTGTTGATGGCATCCGGTGCTCGGAAGCGAAGACCGTCGAGTTCTTTGGCGCGTTCGAACGCTTCCTGTGCTGCTTTGGGATTGCCTTGGCTAAGTGCTGTATTTCCCAAATCGTAGGCCTCCAGAGCTTGCTCGCTTTCGCCGAGGGGGGCTTGCCCAGACAGGTTCGAGGTCACCGTGGCAATGTGAACCGGAATGCTGGCTTGGTCGAAGCGCTGAAGGGTGTCGCTAAGGTTCTGCTCGAACTGCTCGATGCCGGCTCGGTAGGCGTCGCTGTCGAGCCCAATCTCAGCGTCGCGGACCACGCCGGCCATCGTCGTTCTCGCTTCCTGATCAGCTTCACCGCCGGCCAAAACTCGTTCGAGGAGCGTGTATACGACCGTCCGGCGCAACTTGAGCACCAGGCGTTTCAACGATACCGCATCGGCCCAGCCGTTGTGCGTGCTGCCTACACCGAGCGCGCCGTAATACTCGTTGTGGCCGGCATAGATGACGACGACATCGGGATCAAGCGCTACCACGTCTGGGGCCAGATCCCAGATCGTGTAGCTGTTGACTGCGGTCATGGCGAGGTTGATGACCTCGATCTGCCGGCTGGGCATGGCCTGCATCAACCGCTCCCCGATCCGCGTCGGGAAACCGCTGTAGAACTGATACGGGAAGCCAGCCGTCGTCGAGCCCCCTAGGGCCACGATGCGAAAAGTGTCGCGGGCCGGCTCAGCGGCAAACGGTGTGTACGGGACTGCCGGTGAGAAGCCATTGAAGTAGCGCTCGGCAAAGGCCGGGCTCAGCACTCGCTCATCCTCACCGACCGCCTCGAACGGCAGGCGCTCGGGGGCCAAACCGGCCAGGCGCCCTACCCCCTCGATGCCGGCGAGCAAGAGCACGGGCAAAGCTACCGCGAAGACCGAGAAGGCCACGCGTTTTCCTGGCGTGAGAGGTAGAGACGACCGCTCCGTGCGGGCCATGAGTTACCAGAAGTAGATGACAATCGTCAACGTGACGGCGAGTAGCGCGACCGACTGATACCGATAGTTGTAGTACCACGGGAGCGTTTCGAGTGTGGCGGACTCGCGTTCATAGTCGGCGCAGCTCCAGGTGTACTGGTCGAGCTTCGCTTGGGCGGTTTCAGCCGTGAAGAAGCTGACGACAATCATAATCACGGCAGAGAGAGCAAACAGCAGGGTGGCCACGTAGAGGAAGTGAATCTCGGGAACGAGGACGCCCTGCCCGAAGAGCAAGAAGAGCGCTACGGCTCCCCCACCGATGAGCCCAGCGAAACTAGCAGCCGGCGTCGCGCGCTTCCAAAACATGCCCAGCACGAAACTAGCCACCACGGGCGGTGCGATGTACGCCAGTACGGCTTGCAGGTATTCCCAGAGCGTCGGGAAGCGGTCGATTTGCGGGGCAATCAGCGCGGCGATGACCACGAAGACTAGCGTGAACACGCGCCCGGTCTGCATGAGTTTGCGAGCGTCTGCCTTGGGGCGTGCCTTCTGGTAGAAGTCCATCGTCGCCAGCGTCGAAGCTGCATTGAGCGCCGAGTCGACGCTCGACATCAGCGCAGCGATGAAGCCGGCGAGCACCAAGCCGAGAATCCCGGTCGGCAGTAGGTCGAACATCAGCGTCGGGAAGACAAGATTGGGGTTCTCGATGTTCGGATACAGCACGAGGGCCATCAGGCCCGGCATGACCATGATGAAAAGCACCGGCACCTTCAAGAGCCCACCAAACAATGCGCCCCACTGCCCCTGTTGGGTGGTCCGTGCCCCGAGTGCCCGCTGGACGATGTATTGGTTCGAACACCAGTAGTAGAACCCAAGCAGCGGAACGCCTGTGAGCAATCCCGGCCAGGGCAGCGTTTCGTCGGATGCCGGCTGGATCAGGTGCAACTGCTCGGGCCGGGCCACGGCCTCGACGGCGTCCCACGAGCCAATCTTGATGAACGCCAGCACCGTAATCACGATCGAGCCAATCAACAGGAGAATCGACTGAAACATGTCCGTGTACACCACCGCCGCCAAGCCTCCCAAGATGGTGTACATCCCCGTGAACGCGGCGAGTGCGGCTACCGATTGCCACATCGGCACGTCGGGGAAAATAAGCTGGATGATTAGCGAGCCGGCGTAGAGGGAGCCGGCCGTGTCGATGGCCAGGTTACCGATGATCGTGACGACGGAGTGGTAGTATCGCGACCGCGCGTCGAACCGGCGCTCCAGGTACTCCGGCAGCGTGAAGATCTTCGCCCGGAGGTAGTACGGGAGGAAGAACACCGCGAACAGAATCAGCACGACGACGGCAAACCACTCGTAGTTGTAGACCGACAAGCCCGTCGCGTACCCACTCCCCGCCATCCCGACGAGGCTGCTGGTCGACTGGTTCGAGGCGAACAGCGAGAACCCGATGAGCGGCCACCCCAGCGTCCGGCCGGCGAGAAAGTAGTCTTCGGCCGAGTCCTGCCGCTTCGCGAACCGCAACCCGAGCAGGACGATGAAAATCAAATACCCGATGATGATGACAAGATCGAGCGTGGGGAGGGTGAACGTCATCGGTCTTCAGTAGAACAGTCGGGACAGAGGAAGTGGGCGGAGGCCAGCTAGTTGGTAGCCCGTTCAGGAGACTCGGCGTTTGCACGGATGAGATCCAGCCGTTGCTGCACGCTTCCGGCACTCGACCCAGGATCAGCCGGCGTGTGCATCGCATAGTCGAGCAAGCGCTCGGTCGTCGTTTCGGCAACGTGGAGACGGGTATCCGAGGACGCGTAGTAGATCAACACACGCCCGTCAGGCGTCTCGACCCATCCGTTGGCAAACAGCACGTTCGAGACATCGCCCACCCGTTCCGTGCCTTGCGGAGCCATCAAATGGCCAGCCGGCGCAAAGCGAATCCGAGTGGGGTCGTCGAGTGCCGTCACAAACAGGTACAGCACGTACCGCATGCCGGCAGCCGTCGTCCGGACGCCGTGCGCGAGGTGGAGCCAGCCTTCGTCGGTTTTGATCGGAGGAGGTCCTTGCCCGAGCTTGCCTTCCTTGATCGTGTGGTAGGCGGTCCGCTCGAAGATGTGCTCTTCGTCGAGCACGGGCTTCGTGATATCCGCAAGCAATCCCCACCCCATGCCTTCGCCCGTCCCTGTGGCCGCAAACGACGACAGGGGCCGGGTGTAGAGCGCGTAGTGGCCGTCCACGAATTCAGGATGCAGGACCACGTTGCGCTGCTGGGGCGACTTGGTCTTGAGATCGGGCAGGCGTTCCCAGTGCTTCAGATCCTTCGTCCGCGCGATGCCGGCGGAGGCGATGGCTGCGGATTGGTCGTGGGGGGTCGACGTATCCTTTCGCTCGGCGCAGAAAAGGCCGTAGATCCAGCCGTCCTCGTGCGCGGTGAGGCGCATGTCGTACACGTTGGTCGCCGGGTCGGCCGTTTCCGGCAGTACGAGCGGTTCGTCCCAAAAGAGGAAGTTGTCGGTCCCGTTCTCGCTCTCGGCGACCGCAAAAAACGACTTCCGGTCGTTCCCCTCGACGCGTGCTACGACGATCACACGGTCCTTCCACCACATCGCGCCGGCGTTGAACACGGCATTGACACCTAGCCGCTCCATCAGGTACGGGTTGTGCGACCGGCGGAAGTCGTACCGCCAACTCAGCGGCACGTGATCGGCAGTCAGCACGGGGTTGAGGTACCGCTGAAACACCCCGTTGTGAAGCGGTTCGGGTTGGTTGGGGCGCTCCAGTGTCTCAGCATGCGCCGTGAGGAGCGCGCGCTGGCGAGCCTCGAAGGCCTCGGGGGAAAGCTCGTTCATGAAGCCCCGGATTTTCGGGGTGCGCCCGCTCTGGCTGCTTCGAGGAGTCCGTCGTACGCCGGCTTGGGGCGGTAGTGGGAATCGAACAGCAGCGGCCAATCCAGATACCGCAGATAGGTCCGGTACCACGAGTATTTGTCGGACACGCCCCACATGGTGATGCCGTAGCGCAGGTCCTCGGGCACCTCCTCGATGTAGATCTGCGTCAGTTGCTCGATTCGCTCGCGCTGGCGCTGCAAGAGCGAATCCGTCATGACGGTAAAGCGCAGCGTATCGCGTGGGTTGACGGCGATGTCGAGCTCAGAGACGTGAATCACAAGATCCCGCTTGACGAGTTCACGGAAGACGTTGCGGACTTGATCCAAGGAGGGTACATCGTACTCGACGTGCATCTGGAAGCCGACGCCGTGGATCGGGACGTCATCGGCCTGGAGTTCGTCGAGGACCTTCAGCACGCGGCTGAATTTGAGCGAGTCGCGCGCAATCTTGTACTCGTTGTAGAACAGGATCGCGTCCGGATCGGCAGCGTGCGCCCGGCGAAAGGCCCGCGCGATGTAGCCCGGCCCGAGGTTGCGGTACCAGAACGTCTCCCGCATCGAATCGGACTGGTCGTTCACGACTTCGTTGACGATATCCCAGCCGGCGACCTTGCCTTTGTACCGGCCGATGTAGTCGTCTACGATCTGGTCAAAGATCTGACCGATCCGTGCGGTATCGCCCTCCATCTCTCGGATGAACCCGGGGATAGAGTAGTGCCAAAACAGCGTGTGGCCGTGTAGGCGGATATCGTTGGCCTCGGCAAACCGCACGGCCTCGTCGGCATGGGTCCACTCGTACGTCCCCTCTCCCACTGCGATGTTGGAGAGCTTC
>JBCDHV010000051.1:0-12746 GCA_038749615.1 Bacteroidota bacterium | reverse complement strand
TCAGAGCCCGACAGGATAACCGTGCCGGGTTCGCGTGCCTCGAAGAGCATCACGGCCTCGTTGTCGGGCTGGTTCTCCTGCCAGTTCGTGTAGGTCTCCATGTTGAGCCGTTCCCGGTATGTCCCGGGGGCAATCACGACGCGGGTGCTGTACCCGTCGCGCTTGTTCTGGACGGCAGCGAAGATTCCGCCTTGAAGCGATTTCAGGGGCATCTCCGCCGTGCCGATGTTGCGGTCGCTGGCACGGGGATGGTCGGGCTCGACGTAGATCGTCGCGTCGAACGTGTCCGGCACGGTCCAGGCCGGCGGTGCGCCGGTGGCCTCACCGGGTGTGTTGGCGCGGTTGGGCGCACGGTCTCGGTCTGGGGACGGCTGTGCCTGTGCGCCGGCGGGGAGGCACAGCACGGCCGCTAGCACGGCGATCAGCCCTGCTCCGGTCCATCTGCCCCGAGCGATTCGGTCGAAAAAACGTCTCATGGAAACGTGAGGTTAGTGACGGCGAATTCAGCCGACCGCTGAGCGGCCCGTGAGGCGCTCGAACAGCCGGCCATCGATTCGGAGGTTGGTTAAGTTTCGGGCGAGCGGGTCGCTGAGATTCCAGACGCTCCGCTGAATCGCCAGGGGGGTGTGGCCGGCGTGCTGCAAGGCCGGGATGGCATTGGCCACCGTCTCAAATCCGACCTCGGCGCAGTAGGCGCGCAAGGCGGGTCGGAAGTGCCGGCGCATGCCGAAGGGGTAGGAAAAGTGCCGCACGGGATCATCTAGCAGGCGATCCAGCAACCGCTTAGAGATGAGGATTTCATCCTTTGCCTCAGCGTCTGAAAGCCTGGAGAGCATCCGGTGCGTGTGCGTGTGTGCTCCGATCTCGTGGCCGGCATCCCGAAGCCGTTTCAGGTCTTCCGAGGCCAGCACGTAGCGCGGCCCATCAAACGCGAGACGCTGGAAATACGTCTCGATCTGCGACGGTGAGGCGGTGTCAGCGAGGTAGGCCGTGTTGACATAGACCGTCATTGGCACCTTGAGCCGGTCAAACAACGAGAGGGCGTCGAGCGTCGCGCGGTAGTTGTCGTCGATGCTCAGAAACACCGAGCGCTCCACCGTCTCATCGAACAGAATGTCCGGCCCTCCGAACACGTAGCCTCGGTTTCGGAGCGCGTGCACGAGCGCCTCGAAGGCTCCGTGGTGGGCCGGCGGGAGGTAGTGGAAATAGATCCCCAACTTGTCGGGCAACGCAGCCGGCACCAACACGTGGGCAGCGCGAATGCCTTCCTGTACGACGCGTTTTGCTTGCATCACGACCCCTCCGTTACCAGTCCGCCCTGCTTGAGCCGAGGCAGCACGTGCGCCATGAACGCGTCGCTCGACTTGATCTTCTGCCGAATCCCTTTGAACCACGTCATCGCGATCCCCCCACGAAGCGTGTCGTTCCCGACGACGAGCTCGTCGAGTGTGTCCTTCGTCTCGGTGAACTCGTACTTGTAGGCCTCGTCGCCGTAGCCAAAATCGAAGACGGCACGGCCAGCCTCGAACGAGCGGCGCATCAATTCCAGCATCAAGAGCCGGCCGATGGAGTATTTCCCGTACGCGAGGTCGAAGACCGGGAGCGTGTAGTAGAACCGTTCCGGCGTGGCAAATCCGAAATGCAAGGCGGCAACCTCACCATCCACGAGCAAGGCCGTAAAGTCGAGAACTCCTTCTGCGAGCATTTCGTGGGCGACGCGCGTGTAGAACGTCCGCGTCATGTCGTCGGAGAACATGCTGTAATCGCCCTTGTCGTCCTCGCGGCGCACTCTGTGTAGACGAGCAAGAGTAGGCATCCAGCGGTCGATGTCGGCCGCCGTCTTGGCACGCTCATACGTGATCGGCCCCACATCGCGTTCGATGCGCCGGAGTTGCCGCTCACTGTCTTTGACCAGCTTCTTGCGGACGTGCCGGCTCAAATACTCATCGAACGCCCCTTCGATGGCCACGTACGGAGCCACATCGAAGGGCCGCTCGTCGTACCGATAGCGACTCTGTGCCAACGCGGCCGTCAACGCCTGCCCAGAGGACCGCCCTCTGACGAACCGGGTGCAGTGAAACAGGTCCCAATCGGGCGTGGCCGGCAAAATGGTATCGACAAGGTAGCGAGCCACGGCATCGACACAGCCAGGCCGGACGGCAAAATCGAGCGTGTCCGATGCATGTACGCCGGCGAGGGCCAACTGCCGGAAGCCCTCCTTCTTCCGCCGGATCAGCGGGAGGACCGCGATCAATTCATCGCCTTCGTAGACCGTATGGATGAGCGAATCGTAGTCGGCCCCCAGCGTGTCCAGCCACGGGCCGAGCCATGCCGGCGACGCAAAGACAGCGTCGGCATCACTTTGAGCGCGTACCTCACGCCAGGCATCGGCGGGTACGTCCCGTACGGAGGACAGAGTTTCGTGGCGCATGCGGAGGCGGGGCGTTTGGGAAAGGATCGTCGCATCGAAACACCGCAGCGGAATATAGCAGCCCGGCTCGATCTCATTCTGCTGAGCTGATTTGCCGAGCCTCTCATCGAGAACGTTCCGAGGTGCAGTTCGCCCCATCAGATGCCTCTTTTGACCCAGGGCTTGCACAGGACGCGCAGGATGTAGGACAGACACCCACGCCAACTCACCCTTCAGATCCTACGTCCCCTCTCCCGGCTTTCCGCTACGTTCATAACAGCATCCTCCCCGAGCAACTCTGGAGCGCTTCTATGCGACCTCTCCTCCTCCTGCTCATCTTCGCCGCTGCCTCCCCTCTGGCGGCACAAAACCTCGCCCCCAACGCCGGCTTCACCGACATCGGCACTTGCGTCGGCACCTGGGACGCGGACTGCCCCGACGATTGGGCAAGCTATGCGCCTAATCCTTCGGAGACCACGCTGCGCACCACAATCACAGGTGACGATCGAGCTCTTGAGATCTCGCTCGACGATCTCTCTGCCGCTCCGAATGGTTACGTCAGTGGGACAGCGTATTACACGCTCTCGTCGCCAGTGGCCGGCACAACGTACCGCTTCTCCGCACTCGTTCGCGTCGACTCTCTACTTGGCCAGACGTACATCCAAGGCTACAGTAAGGTCAGTGGGACCAACACGGACTTTTTCACCACTAGAGGCCCATCCTCGACTTCTGCCTGGATGCGCCTATCCACACTCGTAACCGCAGCGGAGGGCGCCAGTCATGTCGTTTTCGTCCTTGGCGCCCAAACGGCCAACAATCCCGTCACGCTCTACGGAAGTGGCACGAGCAGTACGCTCTATAACCATTGCACCACCGATCCTTGTGGAACGGTCTACTTCGACGATGTCGTCATCGAGGAAGTCGATAACGAGGCTCCAAATCCAGACTTCGACCAAACAGGCACGTCCTGCTACGGCTCGGCGGACACAGAGCCTTGTGCCTCGCTCTGGTCGATCTTCAAGTCTGACTCCACTGATGCCGTAGCTTACGTTGACGATACGAGCACCGACAACGTACTCGTCTTAGATTACACGAACGCGGCAGCTACCGGCACACGCAACATTACGGCCTTCACTAGCCTCAACGACGTGACGCCGGGAGAACGTTTTACCATCCGTGCCCGCGGCGACACGACTAGCCTGCAAGGGCGAGGCTACCTGAGGGTCTATAGCAAGAATGGAACGACACTGCTCAATGATCAACAACTTGATGTCGACGATACCAGTTGGGCTTCGTTAGAGCTGAATTACACGATTCCAGAATCTGCCTCAGTATTGGTTGTCTCAGTTGGAGCTGCAGTCGACAACCTAACTTGCTCAAGCTCCTCCTGCGGCTTGGCCAAGTTCGATGACATTGAGATCATCCGGCATCCAGACCAGTTCGCCGATCCATGCCCAGCCGGCGAATTCTACGACCTACCTGAGCGGGCTTGCCGCACGAGAGACACGAGCTATGGGTTCGATGAGTCTTCCTTCCCCGCCCTTACGTCTCTAGATCTGATTAACTTCGCGACCTGCCCCACCAGAGCGCAGTTAGCCGACAGCTTAGCCTCTGGGGATGTCTACGTAAAGCTGCCTGATAACTGTGAAATCTCAGGAGACGAGCTCGTCGATGTTGAGTCCAATACGATCATTGAGGGCGCAGGTGTAGGCAGAACGATTCTCAGGGGCGGAGACTTCTCACTAGCCGGACTTGACCTCTACACGAATAGTCCAGACAACGTTATAATTCGGGACTTGACAGTAGACGCGAAAGACAACATCTCCCGTGAGAACCCTCGCACCATCTTCGCTGCCTACGCGGACAACCTCTGGTTCAACCGGCTTGAAGTCCTCTCTAACGGCTCTGGGGTACATGCTAACAATGCGATTAACGTGACATTGTCGCACTTGGCTTCGCACCATAATGCCGTTCACGGGATTGCGTCCAAGGATTGCCATCACGCTGATGCCGAAGGCAGGCCTTCACCTTTCACCCAAGCAGACGCAGATACTCTTAATTGTAACTGGTCACAAGATTTCGCGATTCTCTCGAACTACGCTTTTCAGAACGGAAGTGTGGGCGTTGGCGGAGATGGAATTGATAGCCATGCATCATATGCAGAGATCGCCGGCAATGTGGTGCAGAACAATATTGGTTCCTTCAAGATTGCAGAGATTGCACATCATGTCTGGGCCCACGATAACCTGATCAAGGGAAACGAATGGGCGAGCCGAGCTGTGAAAATCGCGACGCAATTCAATGGGTTCTTCGACGTACCGGCAATGGACTCAACCCTCGCATCCTACAACGTCGCGTTTTACAAGAACGAGGTAGCAGACAATGCTGGTTTTGCCTACCGAGTAGAGAGAGTAAGAAACCTCTATCTCATCGAGAATACGTACTCGAACAACAACACCCTTCCACACCCAACCTGGACTGACTCAGCTTTTGCCCAAGGTGACAGTGGTCTTCTGATTAGCCTTCGACCTGACCTACAGCCTCAAACCTCGATGTTCGTGTGTTCAGGTACTGAGGATGTCACGGTGTTGAAAGTAGAAACGGACCCTTACTCTGCAACAATCCCGGTCACCACGCTCTCTGCTTCCGACAGCCGGTGCAACCTTGCCAACATCTCGTCCATCTTCGACGGTCCGGCACCGATGGCTAAGGTCGGCGATGCCGGCTCGCTTGCTCTGGGATCCAACGTGCCCAAGCAGTTCGAGTTGGAGCAGAACTACCCCAACCCCTTCAACCCGACCACTACCATCGGCTACGGCGTGCCGGCGAGCGGACGCATCAGCCTGAAGGTCTACGATACCATGGGCCGGCTCGCCCAGACGCTGCGGGACGGCAACGCGGAAGCCGGACGCTACCAAGCCGTCTTCGATGGCGCACGGCTAGCGAGCGGACTCTACCTCGTCGCGCTCGAACACACGCAAGGGCAACTCACCCGGCGCATCATGCTCCTCAAATAACCCAAGCCTGACGTACGTCATTCAGAGGCTGTCTGGTCTGTCATGTCGCAGGCCAGACAGCCTCTTTTTACATGGAGCCTCCCCCGCCCAACGGCCCAACCACCAAACCAATATGACCATCACCCGCCCAACCGATACAACCCGTCCAAATCGGCGCGCTGCGCGTAGCGGCGGAACGCAGCGGTTTCTTCCAACGCATGATCCAGTGCCGGCGAGCGTTTGGGTTTGCGCATCGGTGCGTCAGGTTTGGAGAAGGCGAGTGTGTCTCGGCTGATGGTGTAGCGGATCAGGTTGGCGTCGTGCAAGACTTGCAGGGCGGCACGGACAGTCCGAACGGTGTCGCCCGTTTCGCCGGCCAACTCGGCCAGGGCGATGCGCCCCTCAGCGCGGTTGCGCGCGCGTTGGAGCGCCGGCACCAGACGCTTCAGCATGCGCTCCCACAGCGAACCAAAGCCAGGGGCCTCGTTTGCCGTTAGCACCACGACTTCCCGAGGTTGCACGCGCTCGATGACCTCCGCGATCACAGATGGGGCCGGCGGCGTCGACCAGAACACCAGCGTCTCAGCCGGCTGAATCGATGTGCGGGACGCTCCTCCACCGGGCGGAATCTCGGCCTCGGCGAAGACGGCGATGTCGCTGCGCGCTCGCAGGTCGGACAAGAGTGCGTACCGGTTGGGTGCATTGCGGTGGTCGGTGCGTATTGTGGGCGAACGCGAGCTGGGCTCTTCTCCTTCCGGCTGGTGGGCAGGCTGGGGCACAAATGCGTGCCGGCGTGCCGCTCGGATGACCAGTTGCAGGCTCGTCTCGCCTCGGTACACATTGGGCTCGGCCGTGAACTCGATGTCGACAGCCCCACCAGGCACCTCTTCCGGGCGCGTGCGCCACCAGAGTGCCGTTTGCCGATGGCCTAGCGTGTCCTCCACCTGAAGCCGAGAGTGTGCCCCGCCGGCCCCGATGCCTTTTACGTTGACCAGCCGGACGCCCCTTGCCTGCCAGACCGGCATCGGATGCCCTTGCCCAAAAGGCGCACACAGGTACACATCGCGCAGCCACCCCAGCGACAACTCGCCCAGCTGAACAGTGTCTTCGAGGGAGGTGCCGCTGTCCGTTGGCTCACCTTCGAGCCGCTGCGCCGCTACGGCAGCGTCGAACGAGGCGTGAAATGCGTCCAGCTTTTCGATATCGATCTCGAAGCCGGCAGCCATCTCGTGCCCACCGTGCCGGCGCAGGTGATTTGCACAGTGTACGAGCGCAGCCTGGACGTTTATACCTGGTACGGAACGCACCGAGGCCGTCCCAATGCCATCAGTCACGTCGATTACGGCCACAGGCCGGGCAAACTGTTCGGCCAGCCGGCTCGCTACGAGCCCGCTTACGCCGGGGTGCCAGTTTTGCGCAGCCACCACGATGGCAGGGCGGTCCGCCTGAGATTCGGCTTGACCCTTGGCTTCGAGCGTGATACGCTGCGTGAGCGCTTTACGCTCGTCGTTGAGCAACTCGAAGCGGGCAGCACGTTGGTTCGCGGTGGCTCGGTCGCGGGCGAGCAGGAGTTCGACGGCTTCTGCCGCAGAGGCCAGCCGGCCCACGGCATTGAGCCTCGGGGCCACCGTGAACGCGGCGTAGCGAGCGGCGGGCAGATCGGGGGGCTCGATTCCTGACGTTTCGATGAGGGCTCGCAGTCCGGGACGCCGTCCCTGGAGCAGCATCGGCAAGCCTCGCTGCACGAGCCGGCGATTTTCACCCGTTAGCGAGGCCACATCGGCAATCGTTCCCAGCGCGACGAGGTCCAGCAGATCAGTCGGTTCGGGCAGATCGAGCGCTCGATACAAGGCGCGAACCAGTTGGTACGCCGCACCAACGCCACACAAAGGATGCAGGGCATGATCGGACGGAAGGCGCTGGGGGTTGACGATGGCATCCGCGGCCGGCAACTCATCCGGCAAGGCATGATGATCGGTCACGACGACACTCAGCCCCAACGCTTGGGCATACGCGATTTCCTCCGTATCCGTCACGCCACAGTCACACGTCACGATCACCTGCGCCCAGCCGGCCACCTCGTCGAGTCCTTCTCGGTTCAGCCCGTGCCCAGCCGTGAGCCGGAGCGGGATGTAGTAGCCCACCTGCCAGCCGGCCCGCCCGAGGGCCTGGACCAACAGTGCTGTCGAGGTTTGCCCATCGACATCGAAATCTCCCCAGATGCAGACCGATTGCCGCGATGCGCGTGCTTCCATGAGCCGCTCGACGGCTCGGTCCAGATCCGGCAGTGCGTACGGGTCGACAGGGCCACAGGCACCCGGATCGAGAAAACACGTCGCGGCCTCTTCGGTAACGATCCCGCGCCGAGCCAACATGCCGGCTGTTACGGCCGGCAAGCCACCCAGGGCTTCGGGGATCGACACGGACGTTTTTAGATCAGGGGGCACAGGTAGATTGGAAGGCACGGGTAGATCGGAAGGCACGGGCAACACGAAGTTGGGGCTTAGCGGACGAAGGCGTCTTCATTGAAGCTGTCATCGGCCCAGAGGCCAGCGAGAGCGTCATCGAGATCGCCGGCTTCCTGCTCGTCGCGCTGGCAATACGTGCGGTAGAGACAGCCGGCGCAGATCGTCAAGTCGTCCGTTCGTGGGTAGTCGGCTGGCGCGGTGCCGGCCAGGTGAGCGAGAACGGACTGTAGGCGAGTCTTGGCCTCGGCGTGTTGCTCGCTAGAGTACGGGATGCGCTGGGGGGTGCCGGCGTGTTCGGCGTACCAGTAGACCAATTCAATCGCCTCGGGCGGCCAGGGTTGATCGCTTACCTGCGCGGCGGCTTCAGCAAGTACGTACAAGTATACAATGGTCTGCCAGGCCTTTTCGAGGTCGTCCCGCTCTGGCCGGTGCTTCGACGTCTTCCAGTCGATGATCGTAAGCCCGTCCTCGTGCACCACGATCCGGTCGAACGTCGCCGTCAGCAGCACGTCACCGAGCCGGCACGCCAGGGTGAGTTCCGAATACACGGTGCCGGCAGGCACCTCAGGCGGCTCGCTTCTGAACCGATCCCACCAGCGGCCCAGATCCGGATCTGCGTACGCCCGTCGGTCGACGTCCAACCCGAGTGCATGCTGTTCTACGAGCCGGTGAAAGCGCTGGCCCAGCTGCCCGGCCCGCTCCAACCGCCTCGACGCTTCCGAAACCGGTGCCGGCCACCTCAACCCCTCGATGTACCGCAAGTAGTACTGATGCGGACACTGCTCGTACACGACGAGCCCCGTCTGGCTCACGCGTTTCGCTTCAAGCATCGGTCGAGGTGGGCAGGTAGGTTAGTGGGTAGGCCAAAGGCTCTACCATCATAACGAATCCAGCGCCAGAGTGTAACCCTGCAGCCATGATCCAAGCGCTCCACGTCACTCGTTCACGCATCCACCTGACCACTCTTCCACCCGTCACGCGAGCACCGCGAGCCCCTCGGCTTCTCCAATCATCCGGTCGATGACGACGAGTCCTTGCTTCCAGAAGTCGAGGTCGGTTAAGTCTACACCGAGCCGGCCGACCAGCACATGCGGCCAATCCGATCCGCCGGCTTCCAGCAGGCCGAGGTAGGCATCCGTAAAGCCGTCGCCTTCCTGCAAGTAGCGCTCGTACAGGGCCAACACGAGCAGTTCGCCGAACGCGTAGGCGTAGACGTAGCCCGGCGTGTGCAGGAAATGCGGGATGTAGCTCCACCAGTGCCGGTAGTGCTCGCCGAGGGTCACGGAGTCCTTGAACATCGCCTGCTGCGTGCGAAGCCACGCCTCGGAAAAGTCGTCTGGCGTGAGTTCGCCCTGCGTGCGCCGGCGCGTGTGAATGGCGTCTTCGAACCGGTTCATCGAGACCTGGCGGAAGACGGTCGCCATGGTATCGTCGAGCTTCCCGACGAGCATGGCGAGCCGGATGGTTGGGTCGGTCTCGGCCTTCATCAGGCGTTGGAACACGAGCATTTCGCCGAACACGGAGGCCGTTTCGGCGGTCGTGAGGGGCGTATCGGCCTGGAGCACGCCCTGCGAGCGCGACAAATACTGGTGCACTCCGTGCCCGAGCTCGTGCGCTAGCGTCTGGACGTCTCGGATTTTGCCGGTGTAGTTCATCAGCACGTACGGATGCGCACTCGGCACCGCCCCGTGAGAAAACGCTCCCCCGCGCTTCGAATCCCCCAACCGGGCATCGATCCACCGGTCGTCGAAGAACCGTTGAGCAATCTGTTGCATGGAGGGATGAAACGCGCCGTACGCATCCAGCACGAGATCGCGCGCGTCGTCCCACGAGTACTTCCGGTCAGCTTCCCCGATGGGCGCGTACCGGTCGTAGTCGAACATCTCACCGTATCCCAGGAGCCGGCGCTTCAAATCGTAGAAGCGGGCGGACAGATCGTAGCGGTCGGTAACGGCATCGACGAGCGCCTGCACGTTTTCGTCGGCCACTTCATTCGAGCGATTTCGGCTCGTGATCCATGCCGGATAGCCGCGCAGCCTGTCGTTGGTGGCCTTGTCAGCCAAGATGGTATTGAAGACGTACGCGAGCGTCCGCAGGTTGTCCTGAAGGCCAGCGGTGAAAGCGAGTGCCGCGTCTTGGCGCAGTTCCCGATCCGGCTCGTACAGCTTGGCCAGCGTCTGCTGCTGCGTCAACGACTCGCCGCGAAGCTCGAACCGCATCGAACTCAGGGTCTCGTCGAAGAAGCGCGTCCAGGCACTCCGGCCCGTGATCGACTTCTCGGACATCAGCCGTTCTTCCGGCTCCGAGAGCACGTGATCCCGCTCCAGGCGTTCGACTTCGAGGTAGTGCTTGTAGCCGGCCAGGGCCTCGTCTTCCATCAGGGCCTCGGCGCGTGCGTCCTCGACGCGGATCCACTCCAGGTCGAAGAAGATCAGCTTCTGCGCCGTCTGCGTGTACGCCTCTTTGACCCGCTGCAACAACGCCCCGCGTTCCGCATCCGCCGTGTTTGTCGACCAGTTCAGGTACGCAAATGTGTACGCCCGCCCGAGGGCATCGTGGATAGCTTCGAGTTCACGCAGCGCCTCGGCCAACGCCGGCGCGTCGAGGCCGGCCACGTGGCCACGGTACGCCGATTCGAACGTTGCGGCTGCTTCCTCAGCCGTCGCGAGGCCGGCGTCCAGCGACTCGATTGTCGGGTGTAGGTCAGTGAGATCCCAGGTGGGGAGGGACATGGTCGAGTTCGTCGTTAGCGTGCTGTGCACGGGTGTTTGACGTGCTACGCACGAGTGTTTAGTGTTTGGTTTTTAGTGTTTAGTTCAGTCTGGCACAGACAAGCCTTTGGCTTTATCCTTTACACACTCAAAATATTGTTACTTAAAAACTTGGGGCCAGCGCCGCTTATTGGCTTAGCGACACCCTGCCTTCACTCTTTCCGACTGCTGCAGGATGCGTGTGACCTGGGCGCTCAGTCAGCGCTAAACACCAGACACTGAACACTAAACACCAGGCGAAGCCCTACACGCTATACACCAAAAACCGCGCGCGCTCGTCCGGGGTGGGAAGCCGGCAGGCGTCTTGTTTGCCGAACATCGAGTAGCGCGACCGAGCGACCAAATCGTACACAGCGTCACGAATGACGCGTGGGACAACCCGGAATGCGTACAAAAAACGCCATGGCCCGTCGAGATGGCGTGCCACACGAAGGGCAGCCGTACTGCGCTGAAAGGCCTGGCCCTCCTCGATGAGAACAAGGCTGTCGAGCGCGTCCGGATTGAGACCGCGAGAGACCAGCAACTCACGCCCAACGTCCGATTGCAGCGGTGCAAACATGACCTGCCCGTCGGCGTCGCGGTCGATCACGAAGTTCACAGCGCCGTTGCACAGATTGCACACCCCGTCGAAGAGCAGAATCGATTTATCTGAAGGCAGAGGTTCCATGCCGGCTTGTACGCCCAGCTATTTTCAGGGTTGCCGGGAAGGGTGAAGGGTGAAGGGGGTATTGCCCGGTCAGATAGTTTACACAATCGTCTGCTCACATGGTTTACACGGAAACCTCAACCGTGTCTTGCCATGCCTTTCCAGAGCACCGATGCGCCGATGGAACGCGCTCGCCTCGTCTCTGCCTTCTTCGAGGGCCTCTACAGTGTCACCGAACTCGCCGAACGCTTCGGCGTCAGCCGCCCGACGGTCTACAAGTGGATCGACCGCTTCCGCCACGGTGGAGCTGAGGCGCTGCTCGACCGTAGCCGGGCGCGCCGGAGTCAACACGCCCGCACCGATGCCCGAGCCGAGCGCCTGCTTGTCGAGGAGCGCAGGGCACACCCGAGTTGGGGCGCACGCAAGCTGCTGCCCTACCTAGCCAAGCGGCACGAGGGCGTGCGCTGGCCGGCGGCTTCGACCGCGGCTGAGATCCTGCGCCGCCACGGGCTCACCCAACCGCGGCGCCGGCGCACGCGCCCGAGGCATCCAGGGGCGGCTCGGCTCCAGACCACAACGGCTAATCAGGTCTGGACGGTCGACTTCAAAGGCGAGTTCAAGCTCGGCAACGGCTGCTACTGTTACCCGCTCACCGTCTGCGACGCCCATTCGCGCTTCATCCTCGGCTGTAGAGCGCTGCCCTCGCTCAAGACGAGCGGCACCCGGAGGCAGTTCGAGCGCCTCTTCGACACCTACGGCTTACCCGAGGCGATTCGCTCAGACAACGGGACGCCCTTTGCCAGTCGAGCCCTCTGCGGCTTGAGCCGGCTCTCGGTCTGGTGGCTCAAGCTCGGTATCCGACACGAACGCATCGCGCCGGGACAGCCGCAGCAGAACGGCCGGCACGAGCGGATGCACCGCACGCTCAAGGCCGAGACCACGCGGCCGGCGGCGCAGACGATGCCGGCGCAGCAAGCCCGCTTCGATGCGTGGCGCACCGAGTTCAATCAGGAGCGCCCCCATGAGGCGCTCGGCTTTGCTACACCGAGTTCGCTCTACACCTGCTCACCCCGCACGAACCCCAAGCGGGTGCCGGAGCCAGTCTATCCTGCCCACTTCGAGGTGCGCTTGGTCTCGGCCGTGGGTACGGTGAAGTGGAAGGGCACGCCGCTCTTTGTCAGCCAGACGCTCGCGCAGCAGCGCGTAGGACTCGACGAGATCGCCGATGGCCTCTGGAGCCTCTACTTCGGCGACCGCTTGCTGGCCCGTCTAGACGAACGATCCAGACTCCACTTGCACTCTGGCGTGTAAACCATGTGCTCAGACAACCGTGTAAAGGAACTGACCGGCTGTTCAGGGTGAAGGGTGAAGGGTGAAGGGTGAAGGGTGAAGGGTGAAGGGTGAAGGGTGAAGGGTGATGGGTGAAGGGTGTAGGGTGAAGTGTGAAGGAAGGTG
>JBCDHV010000050.1:0-12802 GCA_038749615.1 Bacteroidota bacterium | reverse complement strand
GTACTTCTCTCTTAACCACCACCATCACTCCTACGGAGGTCACTTATGTTTCGTAAATGGGGTATCCTCGCTTTCGCCCTGCTTCTCGCGCCGGTAGCGGCGTGGGCGCAGACGGGAAAGCTGTCGGGTACGGTGGTCGATAGAACGACCAACGAACCACTCCCCGGTGCGACGGTTGTGATCGAAGGGACGCAGCTCGGTGCAGCTGCCGACGCCAACGGTGAATACTTCATCATTGGTGTTCCGGCAGGTACGTACTCGATCATCGCGTCCTTCATCGGTTACGAGCCTACGCGCTTTGAACAAGTATCCGTCAACGCCGGCTTCACGCGTACGCTCGATGTCGCGCTTTCGCCGGACACCGAACTGCTCGACGAGGTCGTTGTGACCTACGAGCGCCCGATCATCCAGAAGGACGCCATCGGTGTCCCGAAAGTGGTCAGCGGTGAAGAGCTGCAAAACCTGCCCGTTCGCGGCGTCGGTGATGTGGCCGCACTGCAAGGCGGCGTCGTGTCGGACGAAGGCAGCGATGCCCTCAACATTCGCGGTGGACGCGATGAGGAAGTCGTCTTCTTCGTTGACGGCGTGAAGGTCATCGGCCAGGTGGCCGTGCCTCAGGCGGCTATCCAAGAGCAGTCCATGCTCATCGGTAGCATCCCGGCTAAGTACGGGGACGCCACGGCCGGTATCATCTCGGTGACGACCAAGAGCGGTAACAACAACTTCTTCGGCTCTCTCGAAGGGATCACCTCGGAAGTCCTTGATGCCTTTGGCTACAACCTCGGTTCGTTCTCCGTCGGTGGCCCGATCATCCAGGACCGTGCGCAGTTCTTCATCTCTGGTGAGTTTACCTCCCAGGACGACCGCCGGCCGAGTGCTCAGCCGACGGCTCGGTTGAGCGACTCTGCTCTCGACCGCCTCACGGCGAACCCGCAGGCCCTCCGGATCACGAACACGGAGTCCGGCGAAGTCCGCTACGTCACGCTCCCTGGTGACATCGCCGACGGTACGCCCGTCGCCGACGTTGTTGCTCAACTCAACATCCCGGATGGGTTCGAGCTCGACTCGTTCATCCCGGTCGAAGGTGCTGAAGTCGAGCCGCTGAGCAGCTACGAGTTTGACACCGCCAAGCGCGACAACGACCAGCAGGACCTTGCCCTGAACGGTAACATCACGTTCAACCTGACCGATGACATCCGCGTTCGCGCAGGTGCTCGCTACGGCCAGCAAGAGCGCCGGGTCTACAGCAACCTTCGGTCGCTGTTTAACAGTGAGCGGAACCGGCAGCGTGACGAGAATACGCTCGGGTTCTTCGGTGGCTGGACGCACTACCTGTCCAACTCGACGTTCTACCAAGTCCAAGTCGACTACACGGACACCGAGCGCATCACGTACGATCCGGCTTTCTCGGACGACGTGCGGGACGTGATTTTCTACGGCGACCTCAGCAACCCGGCCAACGCCGTTGCTAGCCGCTACAAGAACTTCCGCCCAGCTACGGGAGCCGACGGTGACACGGTCGATACGTACATCAACCGCTTCGTTGACGGTAGCCTCCCGAACATCCGGGGCGTCTACTCGGTCTTCGCGGCGCCTGGTACGGGCCGGAACACGTTCACGCAGTTTGCTCGTCAGCAATTCCGCGTCTCGGCCAGCGCCACGACGCAGATTGGTCTCCACCAGATCGAATTCGGTGGTGAGTACGAGCAGCGCACGCAGCGTCTCTATCAGATCTTCGGTGGCCGGGGCGGTTCGCTCTCGCTCGCCGAGCTCGATATCGACCGCTACGAAGACGTGACGTACGGCCAGATCAAGGACAACATCGAGTACTACGGCTACAACTTCCTCGGTACGACCGAAACGGACGACCAGGACATTGACGCCTTCGTGAGCGGTGAGAACCGGAATCTGGCCCCCTACGAGCCGATCTACTACGCTGGTTACATCCAGGACAAGATCGAGTACCGTGACCTCATCCTGAACCTCGGTGTTCGGATCGATGTCTTCGATAACAACTCGCTCGTCCTGCGTGACCGCTTCGCCCTCGTCCCGATCGTGCGTGCCAACGAAGTGGCCAACCGCCCGGGCAACATCGAGAGCGACTTCGCGGTCTACTACGACAACGCCGGTACCGGCACGAACGTCGTAGGCTACCGTGACCTGGACGGCAACTTTTTCGACGCCAATGGCCAGGAGAGCACGGGTGGTGACATCACGCGCCTCGGTGCTCCGCAAGCTACGAGTGGCAACCTGACCGCGTCGGTCTTTGAAGACTACGAGCCGCAAGTCACCATCATGCCTCGTGTTGGCGTGAGCTTCCCGGTCACGGACCAGGCGCTCTTCTTCGCGAGCTACGACGTGACTTCGCAGCGTCCGTTCGAGAACTCCTACGATGGGATCCACGAGTACTTCCTCGCCACCGAAGGCACGCAGCGTGTGAACAACACGGGTCTCGAGCCGGTCCAGACGACGGAGTACGAGCTTGGCTTCAAACAGCGCCTCGGCGAACGCGCCGCAGTCACGCTGTCTGGCTTCTACAAGCGCTTGGACAACCTGATTGCCCTCGAAGTGATCAACGAAGGCTTCCCGAACGGTTACACGTTCTACGGAAACAACGACTTCGGTACGGTCAAGGGTGCAACGTTCGAGTTTGAACTCCGCCGCACGGCCAACGTGGCCATCGATGCCAACTACACCCTTCAGTTCGCTGAAGGAACGGGCTCCGATGCCAACACGGCTACCCAGATTGCCTGGCGCGGTAACTTCTTCCCGAACTTCATCAGCCCGCTGGACTTCGACCGCCGGCACTCGATCAACATCTCGCTCGACTACCGTCTGGGCGAAGGTGAAGGTCCGATGATCGGTGGAGCGGCCCTCTTCGAGAACTTCGGTATCAACCTCGTTACCAACCTCCGGAGCGGCAAGCCGTTCACGCGTCTGCAAGGCCCGAACCCGCTGTTCAACTCGTTTATCCTTCCGCCGGCTGGTGGGGTCAACGACGACAACCTGCCCTGGTCGTCGCTCGTCAACCTCCGCATCGACCGCGCCTTCTCGTTGGGTGACAACTTGAACCTGACGGCCTTCCTCTGGATTCAGAACCTGCTGGACACAGACACCATTGTCAATGTCTACCAGGCTACGGGTCTGGCAGAGACAGACGGCTGGTTGGTCTCGGGTGAAGGGCAAGACTTCGTCAACAACCAGGAGTCGCCTCTCCTCGCTTCCGAGCTCTACGGTTTCGCAGCAGACAGTCCGTTCAACTACGGAATCCCACGGCTCACGCGCCTGGGCCTCCGGGTGAACTTCTAGGTGTCTCATGACCTACCCTAACGCCGGCCCCAACCCTGGGGCCGGCCACAGGGCTCAGACTGTCTCAGGACTACCCACCAAGAGAATTCTTCTACCTATGTCTTCGTTTAACAAGCTCTTCGTCTTGCTGCTTGTTGCGGTGTTCGGGCTCGCCTCGGCCGCAACGGCAGACGATCGGAAAGACGACAAGCGCAAGCGCACTGCTTCGAGTGCAGCGTTCTCGGCCAAGACTGGCACGTGCTCGCTCGGCAACGCGTTTAGCGACCTCGACGTGAACAACGTTCGCGCTCGGCTCTTCAACACAGGTGCCCTCTTCTGGAAAGGCGCCGGTAACATCTATCAAGTCCCGAAAACGGGGAACGCTAGCGCCATTTTCGCCTCCGGTATCTGGATCGGCGGTTTGGTCAACGGCGAACTCCGCATGGTGGCTTCGGACTACGGCCCGTACGAGCTGTGGCCCGGACCGCTTGACGATCAGGGCATGGCTCCGGCCGATTGCTCGCAGTTCGACCGGATGTACAACGTCCGCCGTCAGGACATCCAGGACTTCAACGACACGGGCGTCGCGACGCCTGACCTGGCCGACTGGCCGTGGGAGCTCGGTGCTCCAGTCGTTGATGGCGATGGAAACCCGAACAACTACAACCTCGCCGGCGGTGACCGCCCGGAAATCCTGGGTGACCAGGGCATCTGGTGGGTCATGAACGACATGGGCGGCGAACACGCCTGGAGTGGCACGGCCCCGATTGGCCTTGAAGTCCAGGTCCTCGCCTTCTCGTTCCAGCGTGCCGACGCGCTCAACAACACCACCTTCTACCGGTACACGCTCATCAACAAAGGCGGTAACACGCTGACGGAGACGTACTTCGGTATCTGGAGTGACCCGGACCTCGGTGATGCGGCTGACGACTACGTCGGTTCTGACACGACCCGTGGTATCGGCTTCGTCTGGAACGGTGACAACGATGACGGTGGTGCTGGTGGCTACGGTAGCCAACCGCCGGCAACGGGGTACGACTTCTTCCAAGGCCCGCTGGTCAACAACGACGGCATCGACAACGACAACGATGGCGATGTTGACGAAGATGACGAGCGGATCGCTATGACGAAGTTCGTCTACTACAACAACGACAGCACGGTACAGGGCAACCCCGATGGCGGTCCTGACGCCTACCGTTACCTGCGTGGTCTCTGGCGGGACGACGTGCCGATTACTTTCGGTGGCACAGGCCGTGGCTTCTCTGAGGAGCCGGCCGACTTCATGTTCCCTGGTGAGCCAGGCGAGTTCTGGAGTGAAAGCAACACCGATGGCAACGGCGCAGCCAACACGCCTGCTGACCGCCGCTTCCTGATGTCCTCCGGTCCGTTCACGCTCGATGCGGGTGCCGTCCAGGAGATCGTTTACGGAATCGTGTGGTCCCAAGGCGCTGACAACGTCGCCTCGGTTGCTCAGATGAAGAACGATGACGCGCTCGCTCAAGCAGCGTTCGACGTCGGGTTCGTTCTTCCGCCGGCTCCCGACGCCCCGCGCGTTGAAGCCTCTGAGCTAGATGGTGTCGCTGTCTTGACCTGGGGCTACCGTCCGTCGGACAACAACTACCTGAACTCGTACGACGTGGCCAACCCATTCCTCGCGGATGTGGAAGGCATTGATGACAAGACGTACACGTTCGAAGGGTACACGGTGTATCAATACAGCTCGCCTGAGGATCAGGTTGGCCGTGTGATCGCGAACTACGATGTCGTGAACGGTGTGACGAAGGTTGTTGACATCACCGACGCCACAGTTGGCGAAATTCCGCTGACGACGCTGTCTGCTAACGGTAGTGACAACGGCGCACAGAACAGCATCCGGTTGGACAACCTGACCAACTACACGGATGCCTACTTCGGTGTGCAAGCGTACGGATTCAACGATGCCTCGGCACCGAAAATCCTCCGGAGCGCCATCACCCGAGTCACGATTCGTCCGTCACGTTCGGATGCACGGAATGGCGGCTCGGTCGTCAACCTTGACAACTTCGGTGTCGACTTTACCGGCGAGAAGGTTGAAGGGTCTGGCGGTGGTTTCGTTGAAGCCCGTGTGGTTGACCCAGCTGCTGTAACAGGTGCTGCCTACCGCGTCGAATTCTTCACGAGCGAAGTCGACGGCGAAGCTGTTGGAACCAACTACAGCGTCGTCAACTCTTCGACCGGTGAAGTGGTCTTTGACGGTAACGAAGCGCTCGCCTCGACAGGTAAGGTTGCTCCGCAAGGTGCCAATATCTTCATCGCGGACGGCATCGAGTTCACGGTCTCTGGGCCAGAGCCGAGCTTCCTCGATCTTGACGGAGCTGGAACCGCTGCATTCGTGCAGGTTGCTGCCCCCAACGGGTTCGACCCATGCGGTGCGGATGCGATCTCGACCTTCGGGTGTGCCCAAGTGGGTGGTAACTTCATGTACCCCTCCTTCGACGGTACTGGAGAGCTCATCATGTACCACCAGGGTGCAGGTGCTGAAGCCGTGATTGGCAACTACGCTCCAAACGACTACGAAATCCGCTTTACGGAAACTGGCTCGATTGCGAACCATCCGTTCACGAGCGGCCGTGGTCACCGGGTCCCTTACGAGACGTGGGACATTGGCCCAGTTGGTCCATTCGGCGAGAACGATCCGAGCGATGATGTACAGATGATTCCCAGCATGTTCGCTGACAACCAGAACGACCTTGCTGAAGATGACGTCGAGTGTAACTTCGGTTACACGTCCATCACGGAGGATCCGTTTGGGCTCGGTTGGCCTGGCACGCAGCGCGTCTACGCCTACTACGCCGTTAACGACTATGCCACCTGGGAATCCATTGCTGGCCCAGAAGTTGACGCAGCTGGTGGGTGTGCCGTCCTGAGTGACGCCGCATTCGACGAAGTCAACTTCGGGCGTGGCCGGCCGATCCAGCGGATCGTGTGGTACGGGGACCCGGCCTTCCCTGGGTTTGATGCTCAGATGGGCCCGATGGCTGGACACGTGTTCCGCTTCCTCACCACGAAGCCGAACCTCCCAGGTGACATCTTCAGCCTGGACACCTCAGGCTTCGAAGCGGTCACCGGCGATGCCGCAACAGCTCGTGCTGCCCTCGACCTCATCGGCATTTCGCCGAACCCCTACAAAGGGGCCTCGGCTTATGAGACGACGAACCTCAACGATGTCGCTCGTTTCATCAACATGCCGGAGCAGGCTACCATCCGCGTCTTCACGTTGGCTGGTACCCTGATCAAAACACTTATCAAGAACGGCCCCGAAGCCTCGCTCGATTGGGACCTGACCACGGACTCCAACCTCCCGGTTGCCAGTGGCATGTACCTGATCCACATCGATGCACCTGGGCTGGGCGAGAAAGTGCTCAAGTTTGCCGTGATCAAGAAGCGGATCCAGCTTGACCTGATCTAATCAGAGACGAGGCCAGCCGGCCCGTCTGGCTGGCCTCGGTACTCGCTCGACCTTGATAAACTGAAAAGCGATCTACCAATGAAGACGAAACTGTTCCTACTCTGCCTCCTGGCGCTCGGCCTCGTAGCCGGGGATGCCCAGGCGCAGTCGCAGGATCGGGCTGGCACGGCTGGTGCGACGTACCTCCTGGTACCTACCACCGCCCGGACCGCAGCGCTCTCGGTGCCCATCACCGGTGGCCTGTCTGACCTCAACCCGATCGAAGCTCTGGCGTCCAACCCTGCCGGCATCGTCGGCAGCACAAGCGAAACCAGTGCGCTCTTTAGCCGCATGGAGTACGTGGCCGACATCGGCATCAACTACTTCGGCGTCGCTCGTAAATTCGGCAACAACAGCATCGCCCTGACGGTCAACGCCTGGGACTTCGGTGACATCTCCCTGCAAACGGAAGACAGCCCCGAACTCAGCGACCTGACGTTTGATGCCTCCAACGTGATCGTAGGCGTGAGCCTCGGCCGTCAATTCACGGACCGCATCGCGGCCGGTGTGACGGTCAAAGGCCTCGTCGAGAGCGTGGATGATGTCAGTGCCAACGGCCTCGCATTCGATGCAGGGATGACCTACATCGCTGGCGAATCCGGTCTGCGCTTTGGCGTCGCGCTGAAGAACTTCGGCCCGAAGATGCAATACGACGGGACCGGCCTCGTGCGGTTCGCCCCGCTTCCTGAGCAACGCCCAGGTGCGAAAGCAAATGCCGTCAACATCGACGCGGCTGCTTTCGAACTGCCGTCGCAGCTGTCGGTTGGCTTCTCGTACCAGCGTCCGTTCAGCGAAGCCGCTTCGGCTACGCTCTTCGGCTCGTTCACCTCGAACTCCTTCTCGCAAGACCTCATCTCCGGTGGTCTCGAAGTTGGCGTGCTCGACCTCGTCTACGTGCGTGGCGGCTACAGCTTCCAGGAAGACCGGGACGCGACGTTCTACGAAGGATGGAACTTGGGTGCCGGCCTCAACCTGAACGTGGGCGGCCGTGGCATTACGGCTGACTACGCCTACCGCCCGGTTGAATTCTTCGAAGCAGTGAACATGTTCACTGTGGGCGTTGGCCTCTAGAATCAGCTAGTGAGAGGAGACCCTCTCCCTGCTGTCAGCTACAGGTCTGAATAGCAAACCGGACGGATTGCCTCGGCAGTCCGTCCGGTTTTTTTTGAGCTACCCATCAGATTCACCGGGGCTTTGGATCTGACAGGAAGCAGATAGCGTATTTGTGTTGTGTTCTCTCAGTTTGCGTGGCACTTAGTCGTCTCGATACGTCTAGCCAATGCCACGCGGCGTATACCCGACTGCCCAACTACGTACTGCCACCTAGGACGGGAGAACAAGATCCACCACCTCATGATGGCGATGAAGCAGCCAGTGTTCTGGCTCGTGCTGGGGAGCCTCGCACTTGCAGGCTGTGCAGCTGAGCCTGACTCACCACAACCAGCCACGGATAGAGGTACCGCGCGCACGCCGTACCTCAACGTGATGGAAGGGAGTGCTGAGTTCGTTGGGGATGCCACGTGCGCAACGTGCCACGAAGATCTGTACGCGAGTTACCAGTCACACGGTATGGCGCAGTCCATGTACGAATGGTCTGCCGGCGGAGCCGTCGAAAACTTCCCGTCACCAGTGATTCACCACGCTGAGAGCGGGTTCTACTACCGAGTCTACCGAGAGGGTGCCGGGGCAGTACAAGAGGAATACCGCATCGGCCGAAATGGAGAGAAAACCCACAGGCTTGTCCGAGACATGGATTGGGTGGTGGGCAGCGGCTCGGCCGCAAGGACGTACCTGACCGTCGTCAATGATCGGTACCTACAGCTACCCATCACGTGGTACACGCAGGAGCGAAAGTGGGACTTCTCCCCAGGCTATGAGGTCTTCAATGCCCGCTTCAACCGAGAAGTGCCAGACCGTTGCATGGCATGCCACAACAGCTACCCGGAGACCGTCGAGTTCGTGGCCGGCAAATATGACACGGTCCCTGCTGGCATTGGCTGCGAACGATGTCACGGCCCAGGCTCTGTTCATGTGGAGGCCCGGCTCATAGACGAGGAGGCAGACGGTGAGATCGATTACACCATCGTGAACCCGGCGGATCTTCCGTTAGACCGCCAGCTCGACGTGTGTCAACAGTGTCATCTCCATGGGGATGTCTCCCTGCTGCGTGCCGGCAAAGATCCGTTTGGGTTTCGGCCGTCCCAATCCCTCGCCGACCATGTGGCGCTGTATTCCAAACCAGAAACTGGCGATGGGACGGTGAGCGTAATCTCGCACGCTGACCGTATGAAACGCAGCGCGTGCTTCCTGGAGACTCAGGGTTCGGACGAGCCGATGAACTGTGTCACGTGCCACAACCCTCACGAGGGGTTTCGGGAGGCCGGCCCAGCATACTTCAACGAGACGTGCCAGACCTGCCATGCGCCCGACGCCTTGCTTACTCAGGTGCCGGCTGCGGCCAAGGCCAATCACGGCCCGGAGGCGAACTGCATCAGTTGCCATATGCCGAAAGTCGAGGCCGAAGATGCGCCTCACTCGTCCTTTACCGATCACTTCGTCCGTGTCGTGCAACAGGAGGTACAAGCGCCAAGGCTCGATGCGGAATCCAGCGCTCGGCTCGTTGCTTACTTTGAACGCGATCAACAAGCGGATGGATACGAAGCGCTCGCCTATGCTGTCCAGGCGCGCCGCTCGAACGATCCCACCCTGCAAAATCAGGCGGCAGATCGGCTAGCTGGCGTTCCAGAAAACGATGAGGCCTATGGTGAAGCACGATATCTGCTCGGGCTGACGCGAATGGATCAGGGCCGTGTCAGTGAAGCGATCCCTGCGCTTGAAGCCGCTGTTCAGGTCGATGCCGGCAAGCCGGAACGGTTGAACGCCTTGGCCCAGGCCTACGAGTCTGCAGGCCGTGCTCCGGCCCAGACCGAGAATCTGTACAGGCGAGCCTTGTCACTCAGCCCTGGCGAGGCCAAGATCCGGACCAACATGGGCCGCTTCTTCGAGTCGCAGGGCCGGCTAGACGAAGCACGGGCTGCATACGAGCAGGCCATCGCAGAGTGGCCATGGCTGCCTGAAGCACACTACAACTTGGCTACCCTGCAGCTCCGGCAAGGTGACACCGCTGCTGCTGAGGAGACATACCGCAAGGCTCTCGAACTTGACCCGCTGTACACGAGAGCATGGAGCAATCTGGGGATTCTCTACGCAAGTACGAATCGCGCCTCGCAGGCACGGGAAGCATTTGAACGCGCTGTAGATGCTGCGCCGAACGATGCCAGTGCACTCGGTAATTTGGGGGCGTTCTACCTAAACGCCGGCCGATTCCAGGACGCCATTCGACTACTCGAACGCGCTGTCGAAAACGATCCCGCTTACATCGATGGGCATGTAAACCTTGCGCTGGCTTACCTGCAAGTTGGCCAAGATGCCAAGGCTAGGCAGCAGGTCCAACAGGCCCTTCGGCTCGATCCGTCGAATGCCAAGGCGCGTCAGATCGCAGCGGCTCTGTAGCTTGGGGAGGACGACAGCCAGGGAGGCTTAGCTCACCACAGCCGGCTCAAGCTCCACGCTCCTGCTGGCAACGTGCGCAGCGATCTGGTCCGCGTGGACGCGGCTGTTCTCGATGAACCAGACGCTCGTTTTCTTACCGCCACACACGACACCGGCCAGATACAGGCCTGCTCGGTTCGTCTCCATCGTCTCCGGATCGTGAACCGGCGTCATAAACGGATCGTCGTCGAGTTCAACGCCGAGTGACGTGAGAAAGGAGAAATCGGGCTGGTAGCCTGTCATAGCGAGAATCCAATCGGCTTCGATCTGCGCCGGCCCGTTGGGAGTCTGGACGTGAACGGCTTCTGGAGTGATCTCTTGCACGTGCGTGTCGAAGAGGGCCTGGATGCTTCCTTCCTTGATGCGGTTCTCCAGGTCGGGCTTGACCCAGTATTTGACTTTCGGGGAAATCTCACTACTCCGAACGAGCATCGTCACGTGTGCCCCATGCCGGTAGCAGTCGAGAGCAGCCTTTGCCGCGGAATTCTTTGCCCCGATGACCACGACGCGCTGCCCGACGTACGGATACGGCTCTTTGTAGTAGTGCGTCACGTGTGGCAAGTCCTCGCCGGGGACATTCAGCCGAATCGGGACATCAAAGAAGCCCGTTGCTACCACGACGTTTCGCCCAGTGTAGCGGCCTTTGGGCGTGACGAGCTCGAAGTTGCCCTGCTCGCCGTTCACTTCCTGAACCGGTTCGTACAGTTTCAGGTCCAACTTTTCCGCCGCTGCTACCTGGCGGTAGTATTCCAATGCCTCAGCTCTAAAGGGCTTGTAGTTGCGCGTGGTGAACGGATGCCCGCCAATCTCAAGTAATTCCGGCGTCGAGAAGAACTCGAGATCGGTCGGATAGCCAACCATCGAATTCACGAGGGCACCCTTGTCAAAGACAGTAGCCGTGAGGCCTGCTCGTTGCGCTGATATCGCGCATGCCAGCCCAATAGGTCCAGCTCCGATGATCAGCAGGTCTTTCATAGATCAGTGTTTAGTAGTTGGGGTCTGGTGTTTAGACGCCTGCGTCAGCGATGAGGTTCTTGGTGCGTGAAGCCAAGCCCAGGAGCCCAAAAGACAATCGGTTACCTGGCCATAGGATATAGCGGCCAGCCCCTTCTAAACACTAAACACTAAACACTAAACACTAAACACTAAACACTAAACACTAAACACTAAACACTAAACACTAAACACTAAACACTAAACACTAAACACGAACTACCCCTACCGCCGGCTTCGTACGACTTCGAAGATGCGGAGGATGATGGCGATCACGAGGAGGACGAGCAGGATGCGAACGCCAAGACCAAGCAGCATAGACCCGACTTTCAGAATGAAGCCGAGCAGAGAGAACGCGACCAGCAAAACGATCGCTATAACGATGAGGCGGATAACGTGCTCTACGGTCATAGTCACTTCTCACGGGGTGCACTCAGGTGGAGAGAGCGCACCGAGTCCGGGGGGTTAGCGGCCGAGTCGGCCAAAAAAGACCGCTCGGTCTGTGGCGAGTCCAGAGGAGTCGAACCCGCCCAATAGTAGTATTCGGCCGTTTATCCAGTTAGTTGCAGTGTGTCCCCATCTTTCTCCGTTGTCTTCATCCGAATTCGGAAAAGCTAGAAACTGCCCCAACTTCGGGACAAAGGCCTCGGCACCACCACGCACGTCGGTAGGTACGAAGCCACGCCCGCCGAAGATGCCCACGAACTCGAAGGGGACGATCCGAGCAGCCGCATGACCGATCCTTGGCTCGACGAAGCCTTCGACGGCGCGCTGCGTGAGGCCGTTCTCGACAGATACGTCCAGCTCGAAGAAGACTGGATTGACGACGTCTGCGCGGACGTAATCAGAGCCAGCCACGAGCAGACGCGCATCGAGTTCAGGTTGGCCGTTGGGAGGAGGAAGCATCGTTTGCGAGTGTCCCCCGATGCGCTCGAAGCGAAACCTGAACGTAGGCCCAACGGCGAACAGGGTGTCGTTTTCGAGGACCATCGTGCGGAGATCGTCGCGCAGGCCGAGGCGAGGCGGATTGTAGCTCACGTCGCCGACTCCACCGTACAGGAGTACAGAAACTGAGGCGCTTCCATCCACCTCGGTGACGAATGTGGTGTGATTGGCCCGGCGGACCGGCGCACCGACTACTGGGATCTCTTCAATCGTCTCGGCGAGCGGATCGTAGATTTCAACACGCTCGACGAAGTCATCGAGGCTGGTGAACTCAGAGTTCACGTCGGCATACCGCTGGCTGCCCCCGAGAAAAAGCACGCGGCCGTCTGGTAGAAGCGTGCCGGTATGGCCTACCCGAGGCTGGCGCATCGTTAGTTCCGTATCCTGAAACCGGCCCGTTTCCAGCAAGAACGCGAGGCCAGCCGAGCCGACCTGTGACAACCGTGACGCGCCCCCTGCGATCAAGGTGCTTCCGTTCCGCAACGTCGTGGCAGTGTGCCCTCCAACAGGAGCCGGCAACCGGAAGGTCGCGGGCGT
>JBCDHV010000049.1:0-12809 GCA_038749615.1 Bacteroidota bacterium | reverse complement strand
TCGACAGCACCGCCGGCGCGTTTGGCCTCGTTCTGCGAGATGACGGAGCCGTCGATCGTCACCGAACCACCAATGGAGAACACGCCACCACCGGAGCCGGCCGCACCGCTGGCTAGGTTGCTTTCGATGCGAGCATCGTTGACGTCAAGCGTTCCGCCGTTGTTGAAGATTCCGCCACCGCCATTGTCGGCCGGATCACCCTGGGCGTCATTCTGACGAATCGATGTGCCATTGACGATGAGCGTCGAGCCCGTCTGGCCCCACAGCCCGCCGCCTTCCGATGCCGCCACATTCCAGCGGACCAAACCGCCATTTACGGTGACCGTCGTGCCGCTCGTGCCGGTGACATGCAGACCACCGCCGTTGCCTGGCGAGGGCCCCGTGAAGTTGCCGGCTGTTGCAGACGCGCCGCCAAGCGTCACATTGGTCAGCGTCATCGTGCCGTCGATGATTTCGATCCCGCCACCAGCGCGGTTGGCCGAGTTCGACGCGATCGTCGTGTTGTCGGTCGTCACGGTGCCGTCGGTCGAGAGGATGCCTCCACCGGAGCCGGCACCCGTCGTGGCTGTGTTCGACGAGATGGTCGCGTTGTCGATGTCGAGCGTGCCGCCGTTGTTGAAGACCCCACCGCCGCCGTTGTCGGCACCGGCTCCGAACGAATCATTGCTCGTGATGCTGGTGCCATCGATGGTCATGGTCCCGATGCTGTTCCAGAACGCCCCGCCTTCGGAGGCTGCTTGGTTGTCCGTAGCACTGCCACCGGTAATGGTCGCGTTGCCATTGCCGGTGATGTGAATGGCTCCGCCGTTGCCGGGAATAGGATTGGTGATTCCTGTGGTATTCCGGTCGAACGTCACGTTCGTGAGCGTCATCGTTCCTGCGTTGCTCTCGATGGCCCCACCGGCGCGATCAGCGTCATTCAGCGAGAAAACGGTGTTCGCGATCGTCACGGTTCCGGACACGTTCAGCAGTCCTCCCCCACTCGAACCGGGGCCTTCCACAAAGCAGCTGTTGACCACGGCATTGGTGAGGGTGAACGTACCGGCATTCAGCACGCACCCACCGCCGTCGGTAGGCGATGTCGTGGTAAGACTACCACTCATGAGCCGGAAGCCGTTCATGGTCACGTTGGTGCCGGCGAAGAGGTGGAAGATCCGGTCCTCGTCGTTTCCGTCGACTTCACCGCTACCGGTGATGGTCAGGGCCGCGGTTCCAGTAATGTCGAAGTCGCCTGTTGCGTTGGCGTCTTCGCCAACACCGGCGATCGTGATCATGTACGTCGAGGCTCCCAGGTCGATCGTGAAGGGCGCTCCAGCAGGCGTAGCGCACGCATCGACGGCTGAGTTTGTATTAAACGTTTGGACGGCCTCGCGAAGCGAACAGTCACCGTCGGAATTGAGTTCGTCGTCCGTCGTACTGACGGTAATCGTGGTCTGTGCTGCCGCTGTGGAGAACAGGAGCCCGCATACCGCAAAGGCGCACAGTAAAAAGCGTGTAAGACGTGGATTCATGAGAGAGGTTGGCGTACGTCTAGCCGGCACACTCAGCCTGGATGCCACACCCGCAGCTTAAGCCTGGACAGAAAGCTTGAAAGGTGAAAGGTTGCTCACTCTGGGGACGGGGCGCGAGCAGTAGGATGTGCAACCAAGGCTTGCCTAGCCAGACAGCTTGGAGGAGATGAGTCGATCGGGCAAGCCCATATCGCTCAAATGAGATGTGCCTGTAGATTACCCCAGCTACTCAAGAACCTCCTGCCCACAATCCGCTCATTATGTGCTCATTCCGGTGTAAAAACCAACCATTTCGCGCACTCACAGCCGATCCGCCGTCTCTTCGCCCGGGTTGACGAAGAGGTCTTCTTCCCAGCGGTTCTGCGTGTCGTACAGCTCTCGGTACCGCCCCCCAGCTCCGTACAACTCAGTATGGGTGCCTCTCTCGACAATCTCTCCAGCTTCGACCACGAGGATCTGGTCGGCATTTCGAATGGTGGAGAGCCGGTGCGCGATGACGAACGTCGTCCGGCCGTCACGGAGCCGGCTAAGCCCTTGTTGGATGAGCACTTCGCTCTCGCTGTCGAGGCTTGAGGTGGCCTCATCGAGCACGAGAATCCGTGGATCGGCGAGAACGGCCCGGGCGATGGCGAGCCGCTGACGTTGGCCCCCAGACAACTTGACACCGCGTTCACCCACTACGGTCTCATATCCGTCTTCGAAGGCTTCGATGAAGCGGTGCGCGTTGGCGAGCATCGCCGCACGGGTTATCGCCTCTTCCGTCGCATCAGGCCGGGCGTAGGCAATGTTCTCGCGGATGGTGCCGTCGAAGAGAAAGTTCTCCTGGAGGACGACCCCGAGCAACTGCCGGTACTCACCGAGTTTCAAGCCGGTCAAGTCTCGTCCGTCGACCAGGATTCGGCCGCTGTCTGGCGTCCGGAATCCCATCACGAGCCCAACGATCGTGCTCTTGCCGGACCCGCTGGTGCCGACGAGCGCCGTCGTCGTGCCCGCCGGTGCCTCGAAGCTGACCCCGTGGAGTACAGGTTTTCCCTCTTCGTAGGAGAACCGCACGTTTTCAAAGGAAAGATCTCCTTCGACGTGCCCAAGCGGCGCTTTCTCAGACTCGGCCTCGGTTTCCGTGTCCCGCCGGAGCAAGTCGTTGATGCGGTCGAGGCCGGCCAGGGCCTCGCTGATCTGGGAGCCGATGTTAGCGATCTGGATGATCGGCGTGGCGAGGAGACCCGTAAAAAAGACGTAGGTCACGAGATCCCCGAGCGTCATCTCTTCGGCGAAGATTGACAGGGCACCGAAATACGTAATCGCCGCTCCTAGTAGACCTATCACGAACGTGCCTGTGGCTCCCAGGGCACTCGTAGCCGTAATCGTGCGCTTGATGTTTCCGAAGAGGCGCTTGACGCCCGTGGCGAAGATGTCCTGTTCGGCTTGCTCGCGGCCGTAGGCCTTGACGATGCGAATCCCGCTCAGCGTCTCGCCAAGCCGGCCCGACACCTCCTGCCGGATCACATTACGCTCCCGGAAAATGGGGCGGATCTTGTTGAGAGCATACCCGACGAGCCCTCCAAAGAGCAGAAGCGCGATGATCGTCCCGACGGTCAGCTCCCAATTCAGGTACAGCAGCACGGCCAGCGCGAGACCGGCCGTCACGAACCCGCCGGTAAGTTGGATGATGCCGGTGCCGACGAGGTTGCGTATGCCCTCGGCATCGGAAAGCACCCGAGAAATGAGCTCCCCGCTCTTGTTGTTGTCGAAGAACTCCACCTGGAGCCGGGTGACGTGTGCTTGGACCCGCTCCCGCATCTCCATGATGGCTTCCTGAGCCGCTACGCTGATCACTTGGCTCAACGCAAACGCCGTGATGGCCTGGATCACCGTGGCAAGAAGCACGGCACCGACCAGCGGAAGCAGCCATTCGCTCCGGCCTTCCCCGATGACGTTGTCGATCAACACCTTCGTGCTAGCCGGCGTGATGAGACCAAAGACACGGCTCACCACCATCAACCCGAACCCAACCGCCAGCCGGCCGCGGTACTGCCACATCAGGCTCCGCGCTTCCCGCCAGGCGGATGGGTTCAGGATGTTGGGTTTCTTTTTTTCAGCCATAAGTGAAGGCTAGGTGCAGCTGCGATCTAGGACTACTGCACAGGCATGATCGGCACGCGAGCCTCGGCATCGGCCCAGGCCATGACCATGTGAACCCCACCGTCTACGTCCTCAAAGTCGATCGTGAACTGACGCATCGGCTCTTCGAGCGTCGCGACGGCAGCGGTGGCGCGCATGACGTCTTGCTCGGGGTCATACACGTCCGGCGTAAACGTGCGCGTGGCGAGGTCGTATTTCCCAGTGGCCCAGAGGCCGAGCTGAGGGCTGACGTGAATGGTCCACGCATCAGCGCCGAGCATGGCGAATAGCGTGTACGTGCCCGCTGCCAAGCGCTCTCCGCCGAACATCACGTCCTCGGTAACCGTCAACTCCGTGCTCTCATTGGCTCCGAGGCGCCAGACGGAGCCGTATTTGATCAGCGCCTCGCTGCCTTCAGCGCCAAAAATTTCGCGGCCACGGACGTAGGGCCGGCCGTAGGTCACTTTCACGTAGGCGTTACCCACATCTGTGCGCGACACACCGATTGGGCTTTTGCGCCGGCTGGGATCGAGGTCCTGTGCCAAGACGTCTTGGGCAATGAACGAGAGGGCGATCAGCGCAACCAGGCTGACCATCAAGCGGAATTTCATTGGTGTTGTGGTGAAGGTGGTGGGGAAGCTAGAAGAGGGATGTCTCAGTGGCGGATCGGAGGATGGGGGATCTCACCGCCGCTGAACGGTGACCAAGTACGGCGCTGGGCGCTGTGGGTTCACGCGCTGCATCCGCGTAACGATTGCAGCGTCACTTGGAATAGCTTGTGCCCAGGCTTCGACTGCGGCTGCCTCCTCTGCCCCCCCGTTGTGTCCCGTGTAGATTACCACACAGAGCAGCCCGCCGGCACGAAGCCGCTCGAACGCCGCGTCAAGTGCCGGTACGGTTGTGGCCGGCTGCGTAACGATGGTCTTATCGGCACGTGGCAGGTAGCCCAGGTTGAAGACGGCGGCCGCAAGTCCGTCCGGCACATGGTCGCCCATGGTCTCGTGCCCAGCCTCGTGCAACTCGACGCGGTCTGCGAGCCCGGCTCGTTCCAGCCGGTGACGCGTCGCGTGAATCGCCAATGCTTGTACATCGAACCCGATGACCCGGCCGGCTGGCCCGACCCACCTGGCCAGTTGCTCCGTATCGAATCCGTTCCCGACGGTAGCATCGACGACGGTGTCGCCCGGCTTGACGGCGAGTGCCATCAACCGATGGGCCTCGTCCGTTGCCTTTCCAATAAGATTCTCCACAGGTAGCGTTCTGGATGAAGTAGGTTCTCGATGTCGCTGTACTGCGCCGCCGCACCACACTGATGTAGCGCCCAACCCTCAGACCTCCAGCCGAGATCCCCAGCGACCATCGAGAAGCTGCTCACCAACTCATGCTCAACGCACGTGCAAGTGCCCTCCTCATCCATCCGCGTACAACTAGACCAGTCCCGCAACGCCAGTTACGACGTCGCTATCCAGCCGCTCGATACCCTGCCAGCGTCGATGACAGGGGTCGGTTTAGTCTCAAACCGTGTGATCCTGGTCACCGACGAACACGTCGATGCCTTGTACGGAGACCAGGTTCTCTCCGCTCTATCGGCCCAGGGGCGCGAGGTTCTTCGCCTGGTGATCCCAGCCGGCGAGGCATCGAAATCCGTGGATCAGTTGAGCCGGCTTCAAGATGCGGCCTTGGGCTGGGGCATCGACCGGTCGACGCCGGTTGTCGCGCTTGGAGGCGGGGTCGTCGGGGATCTAGCCGGCTTTTTGGCTGCGACGCTCCTCCGTGGCGTGCCATTGGTGCACGTGCCCACGTCATTGATCGCCCAGGCCGACAGTGCCATCGGCGGCAAAACCGGCATCAACCACGCGACGGGAAAGAACCTGCTCGGTGCCTTCTACCAACCGCGACTCGTGCTCTCGGACCCCACAGTCTTGCAATCGCTCCCCTACCGGGAGTGGACGAGCGGGCTTGCGGAAGTGGTCAAGTATGCCTTGATCGGATCGGACGCGCTGTTTTCGCTCCTCACCGAGCGCTGGGACGAGGTTTTAAACCGGGAAGCAGACGCCGTCGAGGACATTGTGCGGTTATCAACCCAAGCGAAAGCCGAGATTGTTGCAGCGGATGAACGAGAAGCCGGCATCCGAGCCTACCTGAACTTCGGCCACACGTTCGCGCACGCTATTGAGCGCGTCGCCGGCTATGGTACCTTCACCCACGGCGAGGCGGTCGCTTTGGGCATGCGTGCCGCCCTTCATTTGTCCGCACAGGAATCCCCAGGCTTCGATCTGACTTCAGCACGGGCCCTCGTCCACCACTTGCCCGTCCCCGCCGGCATAGAAGCGTACCCCATCGACCGCCTGATGCAGGCGATGCAAACCGACAAAAAAGTCAAAGCCGGCACGGTCCAATTCGTCCTCCTGCACAAAATCGGAGCCCCCTACGTAGCCCCCGCCCCAGACCAAGCCGTCCGCACCGCCTGGCACCACCTAACCCAATAGATCGCCCCAGCCCCCCATCTCCCCTGCCCCTTTCATCTTTTTCCCTTCACCCTTCACCCTTAATCCTTCTCCCTGCCCCCTTCTCCCTTAATCCTTCTCCCTTCCCCCGAACCACTCGTAAATCTGGGCGTTTTATAGTCTTCGCGCTACCAAAACTTTCGTGTCTCCCTCTCCTATCGTCGTACCGCACAACGCCCTCGTTGTCATTCCTACCTACAACGAGGCCAACAACGCCGGCCTGCTCCTCGACCGTATCCTGGAGCTGCCGGGTGCGTTTGATGTACTCGTCGTAGACGATGGCTCTCCTGACGGCACAGCAGACATCGTCAAGCGCTCGATGGAAGCTCACCCCAGCCGGGTGCACCTGATCGAGCGCGAAGGCAAGCTCGGGCTCGGTACGGCATACAAGGCCGGCTTCGCCTACGCTCTTGAGAGAAGCTACACCTACATTTGCCAGATCGACGCCGACTTTTCGCACAACCCGTCCGATCTACCACGGCTCGTCGCAGCGGTGCAAAATGGCGCAGATCTCGCCATCGGGAGCCGCTACGTGGATGGGATTCGCATCATGAATTGGCCCTTGAGCCGGCTGGTGTTGAGCTACGGAGCCGGCGTCTACACGCGCACGATCACGCGCATGCCGATCAAGGACGTCACCGCCGGTTTTAAGTGCTATCACCGCCGGGTTCTCGAAGCCATCGACCTCGACCGGGTCAAGTCGAACGGCTATTCGTTCCAAGTCGAGATGCACTACCGGACATGGCGGCAAGGCTTCGACATCGTCGAGATCCCGATCGTGTTCACCGAGCGCGTCGAGGGTACGTCAAAGATGAACAACGCGATCATCCGCGAGGCGATGGGCAAGGTCTGGGAGCTCCGCCTCCGGGCCATGATCGGCCGGCTTTGAGCCAATTCATGAATCATAAACCACTCATTCCTTTCTACTAGGCTATCCTTCCCATCCAACTCTGCTTCCCAATCAACCACGCAATTCTCCCATGCCCCGCATTACCAAAACTGGCGACCACCTCAACGTCCCGGACCACCCCATTCTTCCCTTCATCGAAGGCGACGGCATCGGCCCTGATATCTGGGCGGCTGCGCAGCACGTCTTCGACTCGGCTGTCGAGAAAGCCTACGGTGGCACGCGCAAGATCGAATGGAAAGAGGTCTATGCCGGCCAGAAAGCCATGGACCACACGGGCGAGTGGCTCCCTGAAGCGACGCTCGATGCCGTCCGCGATCATCTCGTCAGCATCAAAGGCCCGCTCACGACGCCCGTTGGTGGTGGCATTCGAAGCCTAAACGTCGCTCTGCGTCAGAAGCTCGATCTCTACGCCTGTGTCCGGCCCATCCAGTATTTCCAGGGCGTTCCCTCGCCGGTCCGGACGCCCGAGAAGGTGGACATGATCATCTTCCGGGAGAACAGTGAGGACATTTATGCCGGCATCGAGTTCGCGGCCGGCAGCGAAGGCGTTCAAAAACTCCGCACGTTCCTGGCCGAGGAGTTAGGGGTGACGAGCATCCGGTTCCCTGAAACCTCCGGGCTGGGCGTTAAACCGATTTCCGAAGAAGGCACCAAACGCCTCGTTCGGGCTGCCATCAAGTACGCGATCGACCAGAAGCGCAAGACGGTCACGCTCGTGCATAAGGGCAACATCATGAAGTTCACCGAAGGCGCGTTCCGCGACTGGGGCTACGAAGTCGCACAGGAGGAATTCGGCGGCACGGTGATCGGCGATGGGCCGTGGACGGAACTGCCAGGCGGGATCATCGTCAAGGATGTGATTGCGGACGCGTTCCTGCAGCAAATTCTCACGCGGCCGGCAGAGTACGATGTCATCGCCACAATGAACCTCAATGGCGATTACGTCTCGGATGCCCTCGCAGCGCAAGTTGGTGGGATTGGCATCGCGCCCGGTGCGAACATCAACTACGAGACCGGCGTGGCTCTCTTCGAAGCGACCCACGGCACGGCTCCGAAGTACACCGGCCAAGACAAAGTAAACCCCGGATCGGTCATTCTTTCTGGCGAGATGATGTTCCGCTACATGGGCTGGAACGAAGCGGCTGACCTGATCATCTCGTCGCTCAACAAGACCATTTCCCAGAAACGGGTGACCTACGACTTTGAGCGGCTCATGGACGATGCCACCTTGCTCAAAACGAGCGAGTTCGGCAACGCGATGGTCGAGAACATGGGATAACCAGCCTCGCCATCCTTGTGAGGCCTAGCAGCCCGTCTCCGGCTTGGAGACGGGCTTTTTTTGTGCCGGATGAGCCGGACGGAAGGGGCACTGCGCATCTCCAGGTGTAGGCAATCACCACACCCACCCCTTCATGACTGTCCGAACCCTTTCCCTGCTGGGCCTCTTCGGCTTTGCACTCGTCGCCTTTGCGCAAGCCCCTCGAACGTTCACGTACCAAGGCTACCTCGAACAGAATGGAGCCCCGGTCAACGGGACCGTCAATCTCGAAGCAGCACTGTACTACAGCGCTACAGGAAGCGGGCTTGCTACGCAGCGCACCTACAATAACTTGGCTGTCCAGGACGGCGTGTACTCGTTCGACTTCGATGCCGGCGGCGTGCCGTTCTCTTTCCCACTCTTCATGGAAATTCGCGTCAATGGCACCACACTGAATCCTCGGACGCCTCTCACCGCGGCACCGTACGCCCTGAGCATGATTGGCATGGTTCCCAGGAGCACGTTTTCCAACGGCGAATACTTGGTCTCACTCGCGGGCGGCTCGCATGCCAACTCCATTGGGACAACCAACGGCTCCACTGTCTCAGGCGGGGGCAACAACGAAGATCCCAACACGATCTCCAGCGATTACTCAACTATCGGAGGTGGGCATGCGAACACCGTCTCGGGTCCTAGCGGCACCATTGCCGGGGGCTACAAGAACACGGCCTCAGGATTCTATTCGACCGTGGGTGGCGGCTTGAATAACGTGGCGGAGTACTACTACACGACCGTAGGTGGAGGGCGCAATAACATAGCAGACGACTATTACTCAGTCGTCAGCGGAGGTAGTGATAACCGAGCCGATGAATTCGGTGCTACAGTGCCAGGAGGGCGCTCCAATGTGGCAGCTGGCCAAAATAGCTTTGCCGCTGGCGGTTACGCCCGGTCTCGGCATGGCGGGTCATTTGTTTGGAATGGGAACGCCAGAAGCATAGAGGCCGACAGTCTATCCTCAACTGCGGCAAACCAGTTCCTGATCCGTGCAACTGGAGGTGTCGGGATTGGCACGAACAAGCCGTTTGCGCGCTTCCATTTGCGGCGCAATCAGTCGATGCTGTTCGACAACATGATCGACGGAGACGATGCGATCATTGAGGACACCGAAGCCGTGCTGGGCCTCTACAGCTCGAGCTCCACGTTCTGGGGCAGTGCCCTCGTCTTTGGCGAAGTCAACGGCCTGGTTTTCCAGAACAAGTGGGCGCTACTGCGCGACAACGGCAATGACGAGCTCCGGCTGACGTTCGGAACCGACAGCGACCACACGCAGAACGAAGATCTCGTCCGCTTCGAAACCGATGGCGACGTCCGCGCCGATGGCACGTTCACTGGAGGTGGCGCAGACTACGCCGAGTTGCTTCCTCTTCTGAACCCCTCAGAGCGCATTGAGCCCGGCGATCTCGTTGGTGTGTTCGGTGGGCACATTTCTCGCCGCACCGCCGGCGCTGACCGCGTGATGGTCGTCTCTGAAAACCCGGCCGTTCTCGGCAACGCCCCCATGGACGAGGCGCGAGACGATCATCTCCCCGTTGCCTTTATCGGCCAAGTACGCGTGCAGGTCGAAGGGCCAGTCAAAGCCGGCGACTACATCCTCGCCGCCACCACGGAGTCCGGCCGTGCACGCGCTGTGTCCGCTGGAGAACTCCGTCTCGAAGACGTAAACCTGATAGCCGGGCAGGCCTGGAGCGGCGTCGGAACGGACGGCCGCGTTCAGGTGGAGGTCGGGCTGGACCGCACGCATCTCATCGCGGCAATCGCCCGCCGGCTCGAAGCCGAAAACACGCGCCAGGACGAGCGCCTCAGCCGGCTCGAAGCCGAGCTTGGGCGCCTGCAAACCCTGCTTGCCGAGCGCGCGGCGCGGTAATCTTTCTCTTCGCTCCTGCTTTACTCACCACACCCCACCGCCCAATGCGTGTTCTCGCTCTTCTCTTGCTTCTTCCGGCACTTTCCTGGGGCCAAACGGCACCGGAAGCCATGAGCTACCAGGGCTACCTGGAAGAATCCGGCGCTCCCTTCGATGGGACGGTCAACATCGATGTCCTGCTGTATGATGCGTTAACGGGCGGATCGAACGTGTGGAGTAAGAACTACACGAACGTTCCGGTGGCAGACGGCATCTACTCACTCATTCTCGAAGACGGTTCTCCAAGCCTCCGGAGCGTCGTGTTCGACCGGCCCTACTTTCTCGAAGTGCGAATCGCCGGCGTCACGCAAACCCCGCGCACGCCCCTGCTCGCTGCCCCCTACGCGCTCGGCCTTCGGGGTCTCCGAAGCGAATACGTATCGGGCACGTACTCGATCGTAGGCGGATACGAGGAAAACACCACCCAAGGTACCAGCGCGCCGTCTCGGGGAGCTACGATTAGCGGCGGCGGCTCCAACGACCGAGCGCAGCAAATCACCGCGAGCTTCGGCACCATCGGGGGTGGGCATTCCAACGTGGTCAGTGGATCGAATGGGACCATCAGCGGGGGCACAGAAAATACGGCGAGCGGATCCGGCTCCACCATCGGCGGTGGCTCAGGCAATGTGTCGAATACCCTGAGCGCCACGATCGGAGGCGGCTCCAGCAACACAGCATCCGGCAATGCCTCCACCGTGGGTGGTGGCAACTCGAACCAAGCGACGTCTGGTGGCTCAACGGTAGCCGGCGGCGAGTTCAACCGCGCTACAGCGTTCCGTAGTGCTGTGCTTGGAGGCGGGTCCAATGCGGCCACAGGAGATTACGCCTCCGTCGTGGGCGGTCAATCCAACACCGCATCTGGTGATAATAGCCTGGCGTTTGGGCAGAATAGCCAGGCGCGTGGGGCGCGTAGTTTTGCTGGCGGCACGGCGGCCAAGGCAAACCACGATGGGTCGTTTGTCTGGGCCGGGTCGTTTGTCTCTGCGGACAGTGCGGCAACGTCCGCGCTCAACCAGTTCAACGTGTTCGCTGCAGGCGGCATGGGCATCGGCACGAACGAACCGCTGGCCGACGTTCACGTTGCCCCTGGCGGTACGAGGATCGATACGGATGCAGACGACAACGAGACCCTCATCGTAGATGATTTCACGGGGAGCCTCGGCCTGTATGGCCGTTCTACCAACACCGCAAACGCGATCCATCTCGGCCGGATCGACAACGACGGTCTCTTACAAGACAAGTGGGTGATCGAACGCCGAGGCACTACGGCTCCCGCTCTCAATTTCCGCTATGGGACCAGCGCCTCGGACACGGGCAACGACGCCAAGGTCCGGTTCAATAGCGACGGCTCGGTCGATGCCGATGGGGCGTACAGTGGAGCCGGCGCAGATTATGCCGAGTTACTTCCGCTCCTCAACGCCGGCGAATCCATCGAACCTGGTGATCTCGTCGGAGTCTTCGCAGGGCGTATCTCGCGCACCATTGCCGGCGCTGACCGCGTGATGGTGGTCTCCGAGAAGCCCGCCGTGTTGGGCAACGCTCCCATGAACGAATCGCGCGACGGGTTTTTGCCGGTAGCGTTCATCGGGCAAGTGCGCGTTCAGGTGGAAGGGCCTGTGAGCGCCGGCGACTACATTCTGGCGGCCGGCACGCAGGACGGCCGAGCTCGCGCCGTTGCGCCGGCGGATTTGACCATTGCGGACCTTGACCGGCTCGCCGGCCGGGCCTGGAGTACGCGGGACGCGGATGGACTCGTGACCATCGAAGTAGGCCTGGACCGCTCTGACGTAGTGCGCGTGATCGCCACACGTCTGGCCGCCGAGAACGACGAGCTCCGGCACCATCTTCGCGCGTTGAGCGACCGCGTCGAACGCCTCGAAACGCAGCCGAGCCGGTGACCGATCAATCGCCAGACGAGTAGGAAAAAATCCGGCCTGGACGGGCCGGATTTTTTTATGGCCTGGCCCTGGGCCTTAGCTGCACCATGCGCATATTCTGAGATTCCGTATCAGATCTGTACTGGTTTGGCGGTCGGGCTCTAGATGCAGTATGTGCCGCGAGACGAGGCCTGCAGTCGCCCCGCCCCTCCGCATACCTTTCCACTTGTGAGTGGTGGCAACGAGTTACAGGCACAAAAAAGCCGGTCGGGGGCTAGCCGACCGGCATGTCCAGGAGAGGCTCCGGGCGAGAGAGAAGAGATGCGCCCGGTAGCGCGTTGGGAATTTTGAGGCATCCCACAACGTGCTTCTATACAAGTCAAACGGTGTGCCAGACTGGATAATTAGTGTTTAATGTTTGGTGTTTAGTACTGCCTGTATGCGGAGGCCAGGATGGTAGACTGCGGGGTCGGGTAGGTCTGGGCTTCGCGTACCACTCGGCCCTTGAAACAGGATCTGAACACTAAGAGACTGTTTTGGATTTTCGTCCCCTGAGGGAGTCGGCCTAGTTTGTGAGTGACGCCAATCACCACAAACTAGCACCGTGATGAGTTCTTACAACTCCAGCTTGACCGACTCCGAGTGGGAAGGTATCAAACATC
>JBCDHV010000048.1:0-12857 GCA_038749615.1 Bacteroidota bacterium | reverse complement strand
CGTGATCGAAAAGCCTGCGCCGATGATGATCGTCAAGGCGCTTGGGGATTCGAGCGTCATCGTGACGTTCTTCGGCTGGGTCGATCAACGCGAGGCCGACTTCATGAAAGTCAAAAGCGAGGCGATCCGGGTGGTCAAGGCAACGCTCGACGAGGCCGAAGTCCTCATGCCAGAACCGATCTACAACGTCCGCATGCAATCGGTACCGCCCGACCGCAACCTCCTCGCACCGAGCAAACCTGCGAAGCCGGCTGCTGCGCCCTCGACGTTCGTCGACCAGCGCGACGTGGCGGCAGACGACACCATCGACGATCAGATCCGGGCGGATCTGGCGTCGGAGAACGAGCAGAATCTGCTTCAGGACAGATAAGCTGAGGGCCGGGCAGAAACTATGGCGGGCCTGGCGAATCAAACGGCAGCTAGTAGGCTCCTCTCCCCCTCTTGAGCTCTCCGCTGAAATAGCGCGGCCTGAGTCACCTCCCCAGTGCTGTCTCTAGCTTTTTAGACGTTTCTATCACCTCCTAGCTCAGTGCTACGTCATCGCGAGTCCTTCCCCGGCGCTCTCTCTGACTCATGTCCTCTCTCCGAAGGCTCGCCCACACTGCAGAGCAACGCCTCGACGGGCTGAAGTCAGCGCTCGGCCGGCGGTTTGGCCGCCCCGGTGAGCCGATCATCGTGCCGTATTTCGGCTTTGGAACGCGCGAGCGAGTCCGGCTCTCCGGCCGCGTCCTGACCAATCCGAGCCGTTTCGATCCTGGGGAAGGAGAGTCGATGTGGCAGAACGTGCTGAACATGTACCGCCGCTTCGAGACCGACGAGGTCGCTGGCGCGCACGTGCGAGTCGAAGGCAACGGCCAGCCGCAGATCGTGCAGTCCGATGAGGAGGGCTACTTCACCTGCGAAGTCACCAACCCGCACTTGAAAAACGGTGGCCCGTGGTACAACATCGACGTCTACCACGATGCGCTCGAAGGCACCCGCGTCAATGCTCGTGTACTCGTGCCCTCGGCCGAGGCGGAGTTCGGCATCATCAGCGACGTGGACGATACCGTGATGCAATCGAACGCGACGAGTTTGCTTAGCATGGTGCGCACGACGCTGCTCAACAACGCCCGCACCCGGTTGCCTTTTGAGGGCGTAGCAGCCTTCTATCGGGCCTTGACGAGGCAGACCGCAGCCGGGCCGGTCAATCCGATTTTCTACGTGTCGAGCAGTCCGTGGAACGTGTACGATCTGCTGGTCGATTTCATGTCGTTCCAGGGGATTCCACTGGGCCCGTTTTTCCTGCGCGATTGGGGCGTCGATGAGCACAAACTGGTCACGTCCACGCATGCTGATCACAAGCTGACTGCCATCTTTCGGGTGCTCGATACCTACCCCGACCTGCCGTTCGTCCTCATCGGCGACAGTGGCCAGCACGATCCAGAGATCTACCAGCAAGTCGCTCAGGCACGTCCAGGCCGCATCCGCGCGATCTACATCCGTGATGTCACCCTGGACGACCGGGACGCAGCGGTTCGTTCCGTCGCATCAGAGGTAGAGGCCGGCGGCGTCCCTATGCTGCTGACCCCAACGTCCCACGCCGCTGCCGAGCACGCCGCCCTGCTCGGCCTCATCGACCCAGAAACCGTAGCCGGCATCCGCAGCGAAATCGATCACCGCGGAGACGATGAATAACCTGGAGTGGATGCCTCAAGACAGGCCCGTGCCAGCCGAACCATCCACTCCAGACCACGCTCAGTTAATCTTGACGAGCCGCCGGCTCACACGCTGGTCGCCGGCTGTCAACTCGACGAAGTAGACGCCCGAGGGCCAGCGTGCCCCGTCGATCCGAAGCTCATGCCAGCCGGCTGGTCGGCGCTCGTTTTGGGCCAGCGTCGCCACGCGCCGGCCGAGCAGGTCGAAGACCGATGCGGTGACATCGGTAGCTTCCGGCAGGCCGTAGGGAAGCGTCGTGGTTGAGGTGAACGGATTCGGGTAGCCGGCACGGATCGTAAAGACCTCGGGCAGACCGGATATCTGTTCCGCAGAAACCGGTGTGGCCAGGGTAAACGACCAAGGTTCGGTCCAGAGCGTATCGGTATCAGTGATGTTGCCCGCGCGCCAGTAGTAGGTGCCGGCATCGAGTTGAGGAATGCCAAAAGGCGATTCTGCCTCAACGTCTTCCAGGACTACGTCAGCAAAGGCGATGTCTCTAGAAATCTGCAGCGCAGCACCCCCGTACCAGTAGAGCGAAAGTTGACGCCCTTCCGGTGCTGCTCCGTCAGAGGGGGAGGCCAGGATCGGGGTTTCGATTGTACGGGTATAGAACCGGATGACATGACCAGGGAGCGGGCCCTCCGTTTGGAAGAACGGGCTTTCTGGATCGCCATAGAACACGATTCGCTGCAGCGGCCGGCCAGGGGAAAAGTTGATTCCAGCCCGGACTGTCGGGCTCAGCACCCCGCATCCACCGGCTGCGTCTAGTTCTGATTGCGCTCCGGCTTCGAACTCGTCGTAGGTCGTGGTTGGATAGTAGCCGTAGATCCGCTGTGTACCAGGCCAACCAAAGCCTAGTGGGTCTTCGGTAATCGACGTGTACCCAAACATACATTCCGCCTCTTCCTCGGCTAGGTCAGCTTCGTTGTCAGCGAACAGGGCCGGTATGAGTTGAACGTCGTCGCTTGGGTCATTCTCGCTGAATGGTCCCACGGCCCCAATGTCCCAGACCTCGAACGGGACGCGGGTGCCGCGGCTCGAGGTGAACACATTGACAGCAATCGAGCCTTCCTCGGTGAACCGAAGCTCGAAGTCGTTGGGCGCAAAGACCCCTATCGATCTCTCGGGGCCAAAGCCGTTGCTCGACATGATGTAGCTCGCGGTGGCGTCCAAGGAGGGGTAGACGAAGTTGCCTCCGACCTCGGCGCATCCGAACGTCGATGCCGCATCGGAGCCGCATGGGTCGAACCCGTCTGGAGCAGCCACCTGAACGAACGCGGGATTTCCTTCCAGGCGCAAGGCGTCTTGGGCCGGCCGTTGCTGCATGCCCGTCAGGAACGAAAAGGTTTCAGACCAAGGGCCAAAGCCGGCTACGTTGAGTGCACGGACGCGCCAGAAGTGCGTCACATCTTGCGGAAGTGCATCTGTCCCAAAGGTGGTCCCGCTCACGAGTTCATCCACAACCAGCGTTTCGAATGTAGACGACGGGCTAACCTGGAGTTGGTATCGGGTTAAACCAGCATCCGCCCAGTATAAGATGGCATCGACAGGTTGGCCGGTTGCTCCATCGCCCGGAGAGACCAGACCCGGTACTTCGGAGGGGGCATCGCCGATTTGAAAATCGAATCCATTGTCCCAGACGTTTCGGAGCTCATCGGCGGTTTCACGGAGCTCCGCGACGGAATCGAGATGATCCGATCCCTGGGCCCAGATGACGGCAGCCAAGAGGTCTGTACTTTCGCCCGGTTGCATCGTGAAAGGGCCCGTTGAAGCGACGAAGCGTCGGTCCGTTGGCGTGTTGGGGAGCCCTCTGTCGTCGGTATTCGATTCGCTCCAGAATTCACCAGGTTCGCCGGCAAACATGTACCTCGTGCGCTCTTCGGAGAAGCCGAGGCCATTCCCACCTACGGTGAGAGGTTCACCGTTTTGCCACGTGGATTGCAGGTAGGCATAGGCCCCCTCGGCTCCTTCGGGATTGCCTTGGATACCCGTGTTGAAGTCATAGGTAAGGAAGTTGGTCAGCCCGAGGTCTTCTGGGGTCTCGATAAAGATGACACCCGTAGCCGGCGGCATGGAGCCGTAGCCGCCGTCTCCGTCATCGTTGTCGTCTGCGTTATAGACAAAGGCTAGCCCACGCGTAGAGTCAGAGCCGGCGTAGTCATCTGCTGCGCTTCCGAGATCCGCGTCCGCGTGCCAACCGAAGTAGGCGTTTTCGAGAGGCGCGTCTCCGCCGTACACGAGCCGGAACCGGTACAAGGTCGCATTGTCGACAGCCGGCAGGCCCGCGACGGCAGCGAACGCGGTCACCTGAACTTCCATGTTCAGCGGCTCGCTTCCACTCCAATCGTGCTCACCGCCGGCATCGTTCATGACCCACCAGATGGTTTGCTGGCCAAGGACTTCGGGGCGGTCGCCCGCTTCAAGGTCATAGTTGTTCGGGTCGCCATCACCGTCCAGAACGGGAGCGCCGAGTTGCCAGGGCCAGTCTAGCATGTCGGCGGTCGCCGGCTCACCGTTCTCGTACGCCAGGAGGTCACGTAGGAAGACCGAGTACATCCGGTCTTGCGCCGCACAGTCGGTGTCGGGATCCGTAGCCGAGGCCAGAGGGCCAGGCCAAAACTCATAGGGGCCGTAATCGGTAGCCGCCATCCGCAGCGCGCCATCGACTTCTCCCCCGATCCAGATCGCTGACGAGAACATGGGGGAGCGTTCAGTCCCAACGGGAAGCTGGTAAATCGATCCCTGATTCTGGCGGAAGTAAAGCCCACCCGTGTTGTAGAGCCGGGCCCGGGCGTTATTGATGTCGAGGTTGACGGTAGCTTGCCCTGTGGGGCAAACCGCAGATGCTGATTCGGCAGTTGCTGAGAGAGCGGGCAGAATCTTTCCAGACGATTGAGCCCAAGCGAAGGTGGCGAGGCAGAGGCTGCCCAACAGGACAACAGCGGCCTTCAAGGTAGAAGACGGCATGGTGGTGTAGGTAAGAGCCGGCGCATACCCTGAGAGAGGGGCCAGCTACGTTAGAGGGGCATATGAATATACCCTATGCGAGATGTGACAAAAAGGCAGGCGTACATACCCTGTCGCAAGTAGGTTATGTACGAGCTGAGGTGAAGAGCACAGCCAGACTCAGCGCACGACGACCAGCCTCTGCGTGCCCCGCTGGTCGCCAGCTGTCAATTCGACGAAGTAGACGCCCGAGGACCAGCGTGCCCCGTCGATCCGAAGTTCATGCCAGCCGGCTGCTCGGCGCTCGTTTTGGGCCAGCGTCGCCACGCGCCGGCCGAGCAAGTCGAAGACCGATGCGGTGACTTCGGTCGCTTCCGGCAGGCCGTAGGGGAGCGTCGCAGTCGAAGCAAACGGATTCGGGTAGCTGGCGCGGATGGTCAACGTAGTCGGAATGGTCGTTTCGGCTTCGGTGTCTACGGGCCTCGCGACGGTGAAGGACCACGGAGCCGACCAGAGCGTGTCCCTGTCCGTGGTGAGGCCGGCACGCCAGTAGTAGCGGCCGGCACGCAGAGTCGGCACGGTGAATTGGCGAACGCTGGATGTTGAACTTGTCTCGGAGGTCGTTTCGAGAGTCACGCGCTCGAACTCGGAGTCGATGCCGATTTGGAGGAGGTCGCCGCCATACCAGTAGAGGTCCAGGGTGCCGCCGGGTAGGGCAGCGGCGTTGGCCGGCGATGCCAGGATGGGCGCTTGGGCCGGCCGCGTGTAGAACCGGAAGACGTGGCCGGCGCGAGGTCCTTCAGTGCGGAACGTGGTGGTGTCGGGCCGGCCGTAGAACACCGTACGCTGGATCGGCCGGCCTCGTCCGAAATCGACTTCCTCGAAAGCGGCGTCGCTGAGGACGGCACACCCGCCGGCAGCGTCGACTTCGGTCTGTGCGATGTCAGCGAAGGCGGAGTAGGTGGTCGCGGGGTAGTAGGCGTAGACCCGTTGTGTGCCAGGCCATTCAAATCCTAGCGGGTCTTCGGTGATCGACGTGTAGCCGAAGCTGCATTCGATTTCCTCTTCAGGAAGGTCGTTCTGGTTGTCGGCGAACAGGTGGACGATCATCTGCACGTCGTCGCTGGGATCGTTCTCGTTGAAGGGGCCAACGGGGCCGATGTCCCAGGCCTCCATCGGCACGCGGTGTCCTCGGCCACTGGTGAACGGATGCGCGCCAATCGAGCCTTCCTCGGTGAAACGGATCTCGAAGTCTCTCGGCGTGTAATTCCCGATAACCGTCTCCGTACCCGCTCCTTGGTTGTACAGGACGAGTTCGCCCGTGCCATCCACAGACGCGTAGACAGAATTGCCTCCTACTTCTGCGCAGCCGGCCGTTGAGACGGCCTCAGGTCCGCACGGGTCGAAGCCGTTAGGGGCGGCCACTTGGACGAAGGCTGGACCGCTGCCGAGCAGAAGAGGCAGCTCTTGGTTTGGGCTGATATCGGTGCCTGTGGAAAACGAGGCGGTTTCCGACCAGGGACCGCCGCCGGCGCTGTTGATGGCCTGCACGCGCCAATAGTAGGTGCTTTCTGCGGCTAGAGAGTCGGCCGAAAACTGCTTGTCTGCCACGATCTCTTCGGCGGCCAAGGTTTCAAACGTGGGGGAGAGACTGAGCTGGAACCGGTAGCGGTGTTCGCCGGCATCACTCCAGGTAAACGCCCCGTTGATGGGCTGATTGGGAACGCCGGGTGCCGGCGCTAAGAGGGCTGGGGCTTGCTGAGGTAGCGAAGGCAGCGGCGTCTCGAAGCCGGCGTCCCACACGGAGCGGATGTCTGTGACCGCATCCTGAAGCTCTCGGACACTGTCGATGTGGTCCGTGCCCTGCGCCCAGGCAATCGTGAACACGAAATCGGCCGTTTCACCGGGCTGCATCGAAAACGGGCCGCTGGCAAAGATGAGGCGTCGGTCTGCCGGCGTGTTCGTAGCACCGTTGCCGTCGGTGTTGGATTCGCTCCAAAATTCGCCGGGGAAGCCAGAGAACATGTACGTGGTTGGCTCTTCGGAAAACCCGAGTCCCGTACCTCCCACCGTCACGGGGCTACCGTCTCGCCAGCGTGATTGCAGGTAGTTGTACGCATCGAGGCCACCGTTCATGTTGCCCTGTATGGTGGAGTCGCCGTTGTAGTAGTGGAAGTTCGTGAGGCCGGCATCTCCGGGCGTCTCCAGAAAGGCAAATCCGACTGCTGGAGGCCGGCTGCCGTACCCGCCGGGACCGCCATCTTCTTCGTCGCCGTTGTAGCTATAGGCAATACCTAGCAGCGTGTCCACTCCCACGTAATCGTCCGCTGCGTCACCGACATCCGGGTCGACAGAGAAGCCGAAATAGGCGTTTTCCAGAGGAGACTCCCCGCCATACACGAGGCGGTACCGGTAGAACGTGGCCGTATCGACGGCCGGCACGTCCGAGGCTGCCGCAAACGCGGTGACCTGCACCTCCATGTTGAGTGCCTGCCGGCCTGACCAGCGATGCTCACCGCCGGCATCGTTCATGACCCACCAGATGGTCTGCTGGCCAAGGATCTCAGGGCGGTCGCCGGCCGCCAAGTCGTAGTTTTCTGGGTTGCCGTCGCCGTCGGTGACCGGCGCGCCGAGCTGCCACGGCCAATCGATCAGATCCTGCGTAGCTGGCTCGCCGTTTTCGAAAGCAAGGATGTCCCGTTTGAAGACCGAGTACATGCGATCGCGCTCAACGCAATCGGAGGCCTCCACGAGCGTGCCGGCAAGGTCGCCCGGCCACAGCTCGTACGGGCCGTACTCTGAGGCCGACATCCGCAGCTCGTTCTCGACGATCCCGCCGATCATCAGCGCCGCCGTGAACAGAGACCGGGCGTTTCCTTCAACGGGCACGCGGTACAGGTATCCGTCTTTCCCGCTGCGCCAAAAGAGTGCGCCGGTGTTGAAGAGCCGGGCACGGACGGCATTGACGTCGAGTAAGGCAGACGCATCGCCCACTGGGCAGGTAGCGGAAACATGGGCGGCCGGCACACTCCGAAGCGGCTTGACCAAGGGCTGTGCCGGCGCGAGTGTGCACAAGCACAGACAGGCTGCGAGAGCCATCTGAGCCCGGGCTAGGGGCGTAGACATCTTAGGGTGGTGTGGGAGGGGGAAGGAGAAGTGGTGAGAGGGTAGCGTACCGTTCGGGGAGAGATGTGCAGGGTACTTACTGCGCGAACTGGTTAGGTAACGGTGCGAACGGTGGATACCAGACGTGAGCGGTACAGGTTTTCCGGAGATGCCATCTCCAGGAGGTCAGGACGTTTAGGCGGTGAAACAGGCAAAAATGGCGGTCTAGGCCGCGTCGATCTTCCGGAGATGCCATCTTCCGAAGATGGCAGCTCCACCCCTTTCAGCTAGGCTTCGCCGGAGGGGACGGGGAAGGCAATGGTGGGCTGTGGCGCACGCTCTTCGATGGGGCCGAAGCTGTTTTCGTACTTGCGGATGTTGTCCTCCAGGGCGAGGAGGAGCCGGCGGGCGTGCTGGGGGGTGATGAGAATGCGTGAGCGCACGCGGGCCTTGGGCGTGCCGGGGAGCACGCGGATGAAGTCCAGCACGAACTCGTCCGGGCCGTGGACGATCATAGCGAGGTTAGCGTAGACGCCCTCGGCCGTTTCGTCGTCAATCTGAATCTGCAGTTGCGGCTGCTGAGGCTTCTGTTCAGGCTGTTCAGACATGGTGTGGCGGGTCTGGAGGTGGCAGGTGAGTCGGTTCGCTTCGCTCACGTGGTGGGGGGGCAGGTGCGCGAGTGGGCTACGCTTTGCTACGGCGCACCGAAAGAGGCTTGCGGGAAGGGACCGCCAATGTACGGCACAGCAAGCCACAACGCTGCACGGTGAGCTCGAGCTCCATCACTCGCTACTCGCCACTCGTCCACGTCCTACGTGAGCGCAGCGAACCACCCTACCGGACGTGCATCAGTGCGTCGATCAGGTCGCTTTTGGTCAGGATCTGGTAGTGCTCGTCGCCGGCATCATGGACGAGCACGGCACCGGGGCCTTGCTCCAAGTAGCCAGAAAGCTGCTCCAGGTGCATCGTGCGCGGGATAACAGGAAACGGAGCGCTCATGATCTCGCTCACGGGCTGGTCTCGCGCTTCTGGTTCGGCAATCAGCTTGTTCAGGATTACCGTTTCGGTCAAGCTGCCTACGACGCGCTCGTCTTCGATCACGGGGATCTGGGAGATGCCCTGCGCGGCCATTTCGCCGATGGCTTCGGCCAATGTTGCCGTGGGGGTCACGGAAATCACGCCGGGGCGCTGGGTCTTGCTCATCGACAAGATCTGATCGGCATCCAACGCCGCGGAGCGCTCCAGGAAGCCGTGGTTTTGCATCCAGGCGTCGTCGTAGAGCTTCGAGAGGTAGCGGAAGCCGGAGTCGGGCAGCAGCACGACCACCACGTCGTCTTCGGTCAGTTCGCCCCGGTGGGCGTCGAGCCATTGGTTCGCGCCGGCCAAGGCCATCCCGCACGATCCGCCCACGAACAGGCCTTCCTCGCGGGCCAGCCGGCGGGTGGTTTGGAGCGCGTCGATGTCGGTGACCTGCACGTAGTCGTCGACGAGGTCGAAGTCCATATTACCGGCGATCATGTCTTCGCCTACCCCCTCTGTGAAGTAGGGGTAGATCTCGCCTTCATCGAACTCACGCGTGCGCCAGTACGACGCATACACAGAGCCGAAGGGATCGACGCCTACGGTTTTGAGGGTGGGATTCTTCGACTTCAAAAACTTCGTCGTCCCGGAAATCGTACCGCCAGTGCCGGCTCCCGCGATGAAGTGCGTGATGCGGCCCTCGGTTTGCTCCCACAACTCAGGCCCCGTCGTCTCAACGTGTGCGACGGCGTTGGCCGGATTGTCGTACTGGTTCATGTGGAACGAGTTGGGAATCTCCTGATTCAGCCGCGCCGCCACGGAGTAGTACGAGCGCGGGTCTTCCGGCGCGACGTTGTTCGGGCACACAATGACTTCAGCACCGAAGGCACGCAGCACGTCGACTTTCTCCTGGCTCTGCTTGTCCGTCGTGGTAAAAATGCACCGGTAGCCCTTGACGGCCGCGGCAATGGCAAGGCCGGCCCCGGTGTTGCCGCTGGTGCACTCGATGATGGTCCCGCCAGGCTTGAGCTTGCCGGCGCGTTCGGCCGCATCGATCATGGTCACGCCGATGCGGTCTTTGACAGATCCACCCGGGTTGAAGAGCTCCACTTTAGCGAGTACAGGGCAGGGAAGACCTTCAGGAATGACTTTGTTGAGCCGGACGAGCGGTGTATTTCCGATGGTGCCGAGAACGTCGGTATGCCACATGAGATTGAGATTGTGGAGGCGAGGGTGCGAATTACAGGAAATAGGGGGCGAAATTTACAAGGCTAATGCCCATCTTGCAGGTACCAACGATGGGCAAGGCCAGGGGTTGCGAGTGAGGCCGCAGTGTCGGGCATGGGCCGCAGTGTCAGGCGCTGGTTGGGAATTATGATTTGGGATTTATGATTTATGAGAAGCGGTGCAGTTCAGCTAAAACGGCTCGTACAGCCGGGTCTCTATCTGACGAAGGCTGTTTTGGACACGCATCAGCGGAGCGAGCGCCCCTTCATAAATCATAAATCCCAAATCATAATTCCAGAGCATCAGCTCTCCCGGCCCAACTGCCCGCTTGTCAGGCGCTCTGCCAACTCCAAGATCATTTTGCTCGACCTACGGCACGCCGTTCTGCCAACCTGACAGGAGAGCCGGCTTGGTGCGATTGTTGGGCACCTACGCCAACCTCAGGCATACCTTCATAAGAAATGCGGACTTCGAGCTTCAGTTGATTGGCCAACCGACACGCACGTTCCGCCCGAATCCAGACGCTGCCTCCAAGACTTTCGGCACGCTGGCCTTATCGACGTGATTATATGATCCCCGACAGACCGTCCATTTTGTTTGTTGACGAAGACTCTGAACAAAGCATTCCTCTCCTGACGCCGGATCAGGAGGAGGAGATGAACCAGGAAGAAATTCCCGGCACCCTTCCGATCCTCGCCCTGCGCAATACCGTGCTGTTTCCTGGTGTGGTGCTCCCGATTACCGTCGGGCGCGAGGCGTCGCTTCAACTGGTCAAGAATGCCTTTGGCGAGGACCGCCAGATCGGCGTCGTGGCGCAGAAAAGCACGGAGACGGAAGCGCCCGAGCCAGACGATATGTATCACGTCGGCACGGCGGCTACGATTCTGAAGCTGGTCAAGATGCCGGACGGCTCCAAGTCGATCGTCATCCAGGGTAAGCGCCGGATTCAGATCGACGAGTTCACGCAGATGGAACCGTATCTGGAGGCGCGGATCAGCCCGCTAGGCGACGAAGAGGAAGACCTCGTCGAACTTGCCGCACGAATTCGCAGCCTGAAAGAACTCGCCGTCCAGATCGTCAACCTCTCGCCGAACCTCCCGAACGAGGCGGCCTACGCGATCAAGAACATCGAATCGCCGACGTTCCTGATTCACTTCATCGCGTCGAACCTGCCGATCCCGGTCGAGGACAAGCAGACGCTACTTGAAACGCTCTCGGTCATCGGCCGGGCGGATCTCGTGATGGAGCATCTGAGCCGCGAGCTTCAGGTCCTTGAACTGTCCGAAGAGATCCGCAGCCGCGTCCGCACGGATGTCGACAAACAGCAGCGCGAGTTTCTGCTTCGCCAGCAGCTCAAGGCCATCCAGGACGAACTCGGCGAAATCGACGGTGTCAATGGCGAGGCCGACGAACTCCGGGAGCGCCTCGAAGAGAAAAACTTGCCGGATGAGGTCCGCGAGACCGTCGAGAAGGAGCTGAACAAGCTGGCCCGGTCGAACCCCGCTTCGCCCGACTACGGCGTCACGCGCAACTACATCGACTGGATTCTCGATCTGCCGTGGCAAGAGTACAGCGAGGACAAAATCGACCTCGAGGACGCCGAGCGCATTCTCGACGAGGACCACTACGGGCTCGACAAGGTCAAGAAGCGGATCCTCGAGTACCTCGCGGTGCTGAAGCTCAAAGGCGACATGAAAGCGCCGATTCTTTGCTTCTACGGCCCTCCGGGGGTCGGGAAGACGAGCCTTGGGAAGTCGATTGCCCGGGCCGTGGGCCGCGAGTTCGTGCGGATGAGCCTCGGTGGCGTCCGAGACGAAGCGGAAATCCGTGGGCACCGGCGCACTTACATCGGCGCGCTGCCGGGCCGGATCGTGCAGGGCCTCAAGAAGGCCGGCACGTCGAACCCGGTCTTCATGCTCGACGAAATCGACAAGCTCGGCAGTGATTTCCGGGGCGATCCATCGAGCGCGCTCCTCGAAGTGCTCGATCCGGAGCAAAACGACACGTTCCGGGATCACTATCTGGAGCTTGAATATGACCTCTCGAAGGTGATGTTCATCGCCACGGCGAACTACCTCGAAACCATCCCGGCTCCCTTACGCGACCGGATGGAGATCATCGACATCTCGGGCTACACGCAGGGCGAGAAGCTGGCGATTGCCAAGCAGTACCTCGTGCCGCGCCAGACGAAAGAAAACGGGCTTTCCGACGAGCAGTTTTCCATCAGCGACGACGCGCTCAAGCTCGTGATCGACGGGTACACGCGCGAGTCTGGCGTGCGCCAACTCGAACGCACCATCGGCGGCGTCGCCCGTGGCGTAGCCCGGCAAGTGGCAACCGGTAAGCTCGAAGATGCCAGCGTCGAAGCCGGCGAAATCGAGACGTACCTCGGGCCGAGAAAATTCGAGTCTGACGTGGCCGAACGGACGCAGGTACCGGGCGTCGCGACAGGACTGGCATGGACACCCGTCGGGGGCGATATCCTCTTCATCGAGGCCAGCGTCTCGCGTGGGACGGGCCGCATGATCATCACGGGGCAACTCGGCGATGTCATGCGCGAATCCGCCCAGGCCGCTCGCAGCTACGTCCGCGCCCACGCTGATGAACTCGGCATCCCGCAAGACGCCTTCCGGTATTGGGACGTCCACGTTCACGTGCCGGCCGGCGCGATCCCGAAGGACGGCCCGAGTGCCGGCGTCGCGATGCTCTCGGCCTTCGTCAGCATCTACACGCAGCGCTGCATCAAGCACAGCGTGGCGATGACGGGCGAGATTACGCTCCGTGGTCTCGTGCTTCCGGTGGGCGGCATCAAGGAAAAAGTGCTAGCCGCCAAACGGGCCGGCATCGAAACCGTCCTGCTG
>JBCDHV010000047.1:0-12861 GCA_038749615.1 Bacteroidota bacterium | reverse complement strand
CGGCATCAGCGCCCAGTGCAACCGCGTGCCGGTGCTGAACGGGCATCTCGAGTGCGTGTCGATCAAACTGCGCACGCCGGCAACCGTCGATGACGTTCGTGAGGCGTTTGCCGGCTTCACGCCCCCAATCTCAGACTTACCGAGTCTCCCGAACCCCGTCCTGGAAGTCTTCGATGATCCTCGCTTCCCCCAACCGCGCCGGCACGCCGAGTTGGGCCGCGGCATGACCGTTTCCGTCGGCCGCATCCGCGAGTGCGAATTGCTCGATTTCAAGTTCGTCGTCCTCTCCCACAATACCGTACGCGGAGCTGCCGGCGGCGCTCTGCTCAACGCAGAGCTGCTGCTCAAAGAAGGCTACCTCGAACGCGTCCTCAGCGAAGGGATCGTGCGGGGGTGATGGGGTGGCTGGGTGGTTGGGTGGTTGGGTGGTTGGGTGGTTGGGTGGTTGGGTGGTTGAAGATGCTTGCCACATCTGCTAAGCTGCAACATGTTACACCTTGGGGCTGAGAGGCTGAGAGGCTGAGGAATTTGAAGCCAGCGTTTACTCCGCCATTCACGTCCTTAGCCCCTATGCCACTCTGCACCTGCGATGAGCCCTTTGCACCTGGCTCGCCCCTGCAACACTTGCCACAGCAGCCCTGCCACACTGCAACATCTGCCACACCAGACCCGCCACACAGCCACATGATCAGAGTAGCTACTCTCGGAGACCGCGACGACCTGACCAACATGTGGAGGGCGCTCCAGACGGAGCAGGCTGGATTTGACGAGCGGTTTCGGCCGGCGGCCGACGGTGCGGAGCGGTGGCGCAACGAGGTAGCCGACTGGATTCGATCCGACGCGCATCGTCTGTTGGTGGCCGAAATAGACGGCCGGCGGGTCGGGTTTCTCGCGGCGGGGCCGTGGCATGCGCCTCCGGTGTACGAGCCGGCCTTCGAGGTGTACATCTCGGAAATCTACGTGCAGCCTGAGCACCGCCGGCGGGGACTGGCGCGTGCGCTTGTCGAGGCTGCCCAGGCCTGGGCGAATGGGCTCGGAGGCGTTCGTCTCCGCCTCGGTGTGCTGGCGAACAACGCGCCGGCCCTGGCGTTCTGGGCCCGTCTGGGTGCTCGCCCGTTCGCTACGGAACTGACACTCGATGCCCAGCAGCCAACGGAAGCCACCCCACCCACGAAAGCTCTGTGAAACGGGGAAACTACGTTGACATGCACTCCGTGCCGGCGTATTATTGGCGTCCCCTGAAAATCGCGAGTGTAGCTCAGTTGGTAGAGCATCTGCTTGCCATGCAGAAGGTCGACAGTTCGAGTCTGTTCACTCGCTCCAAACGCCGGTCGTGCTTGATCACGTCCGGCGTTTTTCGTTTTCGCCCCTCCGTGTCGATGACCTCGCGCTCATGACTCCACGCACGTCCCGCCGTTGGTTTCGCCGGTTCGCCGATGCGAGAGAGCGGTTGCGCGATCAGGTCCCGTACGTGGAACACTTCCCGGTCAACGCCGGCCCGCCGACGCAGCGTTCACCTCTCCGGATCGTCAGTTACAACGTCCACCGGTGGTCAGGCGTAGCCGGCGGCAACCGGTACCGCCCTGAACTCGCCTCCCGCGTCATTGAAGAACTCGATGCCGATGTCCTCGGTCTCCAGGAGGTGCTCGTCCCGTTCGACCAGCCAGACCCCGTCCTCCAACTCGCTCAAGATCTCGACCTCCACCTCGTTCGGGTGGCGACGCGGGCGCACAGACGCGGCGCACTCTGCAACGCCATCCTGAGCCGTTATCCAGTGAGCCGGACGCAGATGATCGACCTGACGCTCACCCGCGTCGAGAAGCGCTCTGCCATCCTCGTCCGCCTCGCCGACCCGGTCGGCGTCGAGGTCGTCTCCACCCACCTCGCCATCGTCGACCGCACGCGCCGCCGGCAAGTCCAAACGCTGCTGGGGCACAGCGGACTGCAGGGACCCGTCGTGGTGCTCGGAGACATGAATGCGTGGCGGCAATGCAAGGCCACCCGCGAGCTCGACCGCGAGTTCATCGACGACCACAACAACGCCAACTGGCCGGCCACTTTCCCCTCCCGCCGGCCGCTTCTCGCCCTGGACCGCATCTACGCCCGAGGCGCTGATGTCCTCCGCGTCAACGCCGTAGACACCCCCGCCGCCCGGCTCGGCTCGGACCATCTGCCCGTGGTCGCGGAGGTGGCTGTGTGACGGTGTGGCTGTGTGGCTGTGTGGCTGTGTGGCTGGGTGGCTGGGTGGCTGGGTGGCTGGGTGGCTGGGTGGCTGGGTGGCTGAGAGCCGATTAGTTGCCACATCTGCCACCCTGCAACACCTGCCCTGCCACCTTGCAACATCTGCAACACCAGCCTCCCGTAACCCGCAGCCATTCCTCCGCGTATAAGGAGCTGCAACCTCAAAGCAACCCTATCCTGCAGAATCCACTATGTCCAAAGAACTCGAAGAAATCAAAGTCGCCGGCACACAGCTCGTTGAAGAAGTTCGGCGTCTCATCAAAGACGGATCGGCCAGCCGGCTGACCATCAAGCGTGGCACCCATGTCTACATGGAAATCCCGCTCTCCGTGGGCCTCGGCGGTGCGATGGCGGCCATCTGGCTTGCCCCGACGCTGGCGGCCGTTGGAGCCATTGCCGCCCTGGTGACGGACGTAGAGCTCGTCGTTGAACGCGATGAAGTGGAAGATGCCGTCATCGTGCACGAGGACCACCGTTCAAACGGAACGACTTAGGCTCAAGGGAAGACCTTGATCTATTTGGTGCATTTCTGAGCCGTTTCAGTCTTCTGTTGCGCATATTCGAGCGTCCCTCCACCTTACGCTACCGAAGATGCGCTCCTGGCTTTGCCTTGCGCTCATGCTGTGCCTCGCTGCGCCGGCATGGGCCACCGATATTGTTGTCACGACACGAAACGATGGCCCCGTCGGCCCGACGGACGGCGAATGCTCGCTCCGTGAGGCGGTGCAAGCGGCCAACACGGACACGGCCGTCGATAGCTGCCCAGCCGGCAGCGGCCAGGACCGGATTCTGCTTCCGAACGTGGCGCTCTACACGCTCACGTCTGAGCTAGTTGTCACCACAGACATCGACCTCTACGGTACCGGCACGCCGGCAGAGCGTACCCGGGTTCGGGTCGCCAGCAACGTCACGGCTAGGCATATCAATCTGCAAAAACCGGCGAGCGGGCCTGACGCCGAGTTGCGGATCTTCCACATCGACTTCGAGAATGGGACCGCAGTAAACGGCGGTTCGATCTACGTCGAGCGCGACCAGCGGCTCATCGTGCAGCAGGCGCGCTTCTCGAACAATTTGGCCACGGCCCCCACCGGCCTTGGAGGAGGCGCAGTCTACATCGAGTCTGATGGATTCGCGTCCTTCTTCGAAACGACGTTCCGAAGCAACCAAGCGCTTGGCACAGGGGGAGCTATCCTCTCTACGGGCAGCTTCCTCACGCTAGACCGCACGACGTTCGACTCCAACTCGGCGGCTCAGGGCGGGGCCGTCACGACCATCGCCGTAACCTCGATCACGAACTCGACCTTCACGAGCAACTCGTCTAATGAAGCGGGTGCTGTTGATCTCCGCGGAGGCGGCATCTTTTCGCATTCCATCACGAGCACCACGGTGTACCTCAACAGCAGTACCGGAACGCAGGCAGGAAAAGCCGGCGGCGTCGACTGCTCCGGAGCCACCCAGCCCTGCCTCGTGCGCAACTCGCTGATCGTCAACAACCGCAAGAACGGTAGCAATTCGAGCCCGGACTCTGACGTCTCGGGTATGTTCACGTCGCAAGGCTTCAACGCACTGGGCCAGGCCAGCAGCACCGATGGGTTCACGGCCGGCACGGATCAATTCAACGTCTCAGTCAACCTCAATCTCATCTCGGACAACGGTGGGCACGTCACGACCATCGCACTTCCCTCAGGCCACGAGGCGCTCAATGCCGGCGACTGTACGGCGACCGCCACGGACGCGCGCGGGTTCGACCGGCCGAGCACGGGATGCGATGCCGGCGCACACGAGAATGAGAGTGATGCCGATGGGGTGGTCGCTCAACCGAGGATCTTCTTGCAAGGCGCGTTTCGCCCTTTGCCCTATCTCACCACGTCCCGCAACGCGAGCCTTCCTCTTGCCCAACCTTTCGCGTACCGCGGCTACACCGGGACCGAGAGTGTCACGCAACATCGCGTCTCGACCGTCGATTGGGCGATGGTCCGCCTGCTGGTCCCCTTCGGTAGCGCACTGATTGAGATCGACCGGCGAGCCGGCTTGTTGCAGTCCTCTGGCTTCGTCTCCGATCTCGATGGCGTCTCGCCGCTCGTCTTCGATGATGCCGGCACCATAGGTGGCGTGGCGGACTACGTCGTGGAAGTCATCCCGCGCAATCATATCCCGCTCTCAACGGTCGAAACGTTAGAGCTAAACAAACTAACCGCTGTCTACCCCGACTTCACTGGGCTGGACTACGCGAACGCAAACTTGGGCCGAACGGTCGCCTTGAACAATCTCAGTGGAAGCCCTGTCTTCCGAGGAGCACGCGCCGGCGACGCCGCCGGCAATGGCCTCGTCGACGGCCTCGACGCCCTCGCCATCGAAGCGGCCCTCACCTCCTCCACCCCCTACAGCCCCTCTGACCTCGACTACGACGGCGATGTCGACTTGACAGACCTGCTCGAACTATGGCTCCCGAATAACGGACGGTAGGGTTCGCTCCGCTCACGTGGATGAGTGGCCAGGGGGAAGAGTAGATGGGTGAGGCGGCTCGCTCCGCTCAGGTGAACATCTGCCACACTTGCCACGCTGCAACATTTGCCACATGCTTTGGGTGGTTGGGTGGTTGGGTGGTTGGGTGGTTGGGTGGTTGGGTGGTTGGGTGGTTGGGTGGTTGGGTGGTTGGGTGGTTGGGTGGTTGGGTGGTTGACGGGCAGATAATTGCAACATCTGCCATCCTGCAATACCGCAGGGCCTGAGCCCCTATGCCACTCTGCCCCTGAATTGACCCTGCAACATCTGCCACACAGCCACACATTTGCCCTCCCAGGGTAAATCCGCTATCTTCAAGCGAGGCAAGCACTTCTCGCCGGCAGCTCGTCCCCTTCGCCGGCACAGTCCAGGAGTTTAGGAGGTATGGATATGTTCGCACGGTTCGCCGCGGCGCTCTGCGTTGCGTGTGCAGGATTGCCGTTGCTCGCAGTCGCCCAATCGGAAGCCCAACCCGGCTCATCGCCCGGTTGGTATCCCTACGGAGTCGACTACGTCGTCACCCCATTTTCCGACACGTTGGGAGGCACCATTGCGCCGGCTCCAGCCCACCAACGCACGCACACGGTCCGCTTCCACTCGTTTCTCGGCGATGCCGAAGACGCGTACCACCCGCTCCACATTCCGGCCTATACACTGAGGAGCGGAACGAAGTACCGCGCCATCGACTTGCCCTCGCGCCAGGGTTCTCGGACGGTGTTCGCTCGCGTGCTCTCTGAAGGGATGAGATCGGTGTTGGCGGTCGATGTTCGGTCTGTTGCGCCAGCGGTGTATCTGGAAGACGAGGCCGGCGGCCTGTGGCCCGTCGCGGCGCAGGACAGCTCCCGCTTGATCGCTGCGCTCGGCTCTGGGTGCTCAGATGATCCTCGGTTGGGCGCGCTCGTTGGGCACTGCCCCACCCCTCCGCCCGCCGTGCATCATGAGCCGATACAGTACGGCCTCGTTGGCGGCCTGCGCTCTGGAACGTATGCATTCGCGGCCCCTGCCCTTGGCGACCGGCCCGACGAAGGCATGGTTGCCGGCTTCTACGTCCGTGGTACCCCGGCCTACGGACGCGGCTGGATAACTGTCCAGGCCGAGGCCCTCATATCAAGCGGCGTGGCCGACGTGCCGGCCTTCGAGGTGTGCCCCGCTCCAGCGCCCGCTAAATCGCCAGCGTGCCGAGTGTTCGGGGGCGCACTCTTCGACGTCATTTCCCTGGAATTGCCCTTGCTGATGCAGGCACGTGTCCGGCTCGGCGGCATCGACGTACTCGCTGGTGGCGGTATCGGAGGGCGTCTTCAGCTCCGCGAGCGTGTCTCGATGCCAGACCCCTCGGCCTCGGCCGCTTTCTCGGATCAGTCTGGCTTCGACTGGATCCTCGGTGGCGAAGTCGCTCTCAACCCCATTTCGATCCGCTTTCGTCTACGTGAAGCAGCCTTCGCCCGCAGTGTCACCTTCGGTTCTTTTGGCGGATCGGCCGTCCGCACCGCCGGCGTGCAGTGGACGATTGGGTATCGGTTGTAGCGTGCTACGCACGGGTGTTCTAGCGTGCTGCGCACGAGTGTTCAGTGTTTAGATCCCGGTTGCAGGGAGACGATGTTGAACGGAGTTGAGTCCTGCCCGATCTCAGAAGCGGTCTTTTTAGCCCGCCGGCTCAGTCAGTGCTAAACACTAAACACCAAACACTAAACACTCAAAAAGCCTTACTGATCGAACGCTCCGTGCCGCAAGAAATGCAGCGTTTGCGCAAGCACGGGTTCGGAGCGCATGAGGAAGGTGTGGTTTTCTCTGACTTCGAGGAAATCAGCCATCCCCTCGACGCGGGCGCGGTCTACCGAGACCTTCCCGTCGTCTTTGCCGGGGATGATCCAGGAGTAGAACGGCGTTAGCGAACGGTTGCCGGCGATGACGCCCGTCTCAAACTGGACAGGGCCGAGTTGGACCGGCACGCCCGTGGAATCGGTGCCGAGTTGCCGGCCGGCGCGCCCAAGAATCTCATCGTACAGGGGCACGAGGCGCATGCGGTCGACGAGTTCGCTGCCCTGGTTGGGCGGCGCGAGCATGACGACGCGCCCGATTCGGGCTGGCCCGTACAGTTCGGCATACTGGCGCACGACGATCCCGCCCATCGAATGGGTCACGAAGTGCACTGCGCCGGCCGTGCCGCACTGTTCGATCCGCGCGGGCACCGTTTCTTCGGCGATGGCGGGGAGTCGCTTCGAGCGGGAATCGTAAGACTCGTTCACGACCCGATAGCCCTGGTCCTCCAAGAACCGCTTGACCGGGCGCATGGCCCGCTCGCTTCGGTTGAGGCCGTGGAGCAATACGACGCACTCGGCCTCGGGCTCGTCTGGCAGCGCCGGCTGTGCAGCCACCGAGCCTGTGAGAAGCACCATCATCGTCGCTGTCAGAAGCCGTCGCATCGCTCTCCGAGGTTGGTTGCGGGCTCCTACGGGCGGTTGCCGGCTAAGATTCGCCTGAGTTCGGCGTGCTGTTTTCGAGGCCTCGCTGCCAGACGTGCAGCGGCAAGGCTGCTCCTGGAACGCTGGCGGCCTCAGCGTACAGCCAGGCGGCATGCCGGTCGCTCAACTCGGCTTCCTCGTCTCGGCCCAGAGCCTCCAACGAGCGGGCCTCTTCGTACAAGACATCGGCCACTCCCACGGCTAGCTCAGCAGAAAACGTCCCGGCCTCGGCTGTGCACGTGGCGATGACGTCTTCGCGTGTGGCGGCGTGCCGGCTCTCGATGTCGTAGTCGGGCAGACTTCGCAGGGCAACGTGGGCCGCTTCGATCGCTTCATCGTACCGGCGCTCGGTGCGGTTGAGCATGACCCGGGCGAGGACCTGCACGAATTCAGCTAGTTGGCGGAGGAGAAAGTCTTTACGGATCATGCGTCGAGTGAACGAATCGACCAGTCTGGTGGAATGGGGCCAGCGTGTAGCAGTTCATCGGTGAGGGACAGGAGCCGGCGTTGCTCAGGCCACGCCACCCGGGCAACGGCCTCTGACAGAGGAAGCCACTCGAAGGCGTCGTGTTCCTCGTCCAGCACCGGATCGGCATCGACCTCGGCGGCGAAGGCCGGGATGAGATTGACTTGATCCCGTGCCGGCTCGTAGAAGGCATTGACTGACGGCAAGGCCCAAGCAGCACGCGGATCAAGTTGCGTCTCCTCATCGAGCTCGCGCAAGGCCGTTTTCCAGGCCGGCTCGCCAGGCTCGATCTTTCCTCCCACCATGCGCCACTGGCCAGCGTACAGCTTCGACGAGGCCCGGCGGAGAAGCAGGTACTCGAAGCCGCCCCCCTGCCGGCGGTACACGTAGACATCGACGACCCGGACAACGGCGTCGGCCATTACCCTTGTGGGTTGAGTTGCCAGATGTCTCGCAGGGCCTCGATCAGCCCATCCTCGCTGGCTAGACGGACCCCATCGGCATCGGCTACTTCGATCAATCCGTCCAGCGCGAGCAGTCGGTCGATCACGTCGGCCTCGGCGCGGATACTGAGCATGGCCTGCTCGATTTCGGCATCGCGGTCACCGTGCAGATACACGGCTGAGGCTTCGAGGATGACCATCTTGACATCGTCTTCCGAGAGCTCCGGTGCCCAATCGCGGAGCCGGCGCACCATGACTTCCAGCTCGTCGTCCGTCAGCGATTGATCGGTACCGTGCGCGATGGCGAGATACAGCAGGGCAAGATTTTGAAGCATGAGCACAGGTAAGACGAGCGGAACGGCCAAAAAGAATGAACCCTCGGCGAACGGAAAGGGTGTGAACCAATATAAAGCCGGGACTTCAACCGTCTGATCGTTCCCACGCTCTTCTTCCTGTACGCCTCATCGTGGACCGTTACACCGTCATCATCATCGTCACCACGGTCGGGTTTGCTGCACTTGCAGCCGCCCTCCTCGTGCCGGTGTACCGCTTCCTGAAGCGCGAGGAGCAAGCCAACGAACGCCAGGACAAGCGACTACGCACCCGAGACAACCCGTAGTTCACTTCCACATCCCTCGGCCGGCGTGTTCGGAGCGTCGCCTTCCTTTCCCTTCTCCGATTCGCCCGCAGGACCCTCAACCGTGCATTCCATGCGGCTCTTCTCTCTAGCCCTGCTCGCCTTGGCTGCACTCCTGATCACAGGATGCGCCCAAGAACCCGATCTCGCCCTCGCCACGCCGATGGACGTCGTCAGCGGTGCCATCTCGGTGCCCCCGACGGGCTTCGACGCCAGCCGGCCAGACGTCTCGCGCAAGCTCCAAACGTTCCGCATCGATGCCTACACGGAAGGTTTTCGCCCGAACCGGTTTCAGCTGGTCGCCGGCGTTCCGGTGCGCCTGATCATCACCCGGCACGACGACGATCCGTGCTTGGCGACGTTGTCGATTCCACAGATCGGTCTCCCGCCCACCGATCTGCCGCTAGGGCAAGAAACCACGGTCGAATTTACCCCGGAGGCCGGCGGCGCATTCGGCTTCGCCTGCAGCGTCGACGACCACCACCGGGGTGCCGTGCTCGTACGCGACTGAGCGCTTGGCGAATCCGACCTCTCGGATGTCAGAATAGGCTAGCGACGTACCCCACTGCATATCCTACTGCGGCACCGAGCCCAACCAGCCACACCGTGCTCACTCGGAACCGAATGGCTGCGACGGCTGCTGCGGTGAACAACCCGATGGCCATCCACGAGGGCGAGCCGGACGGATATACGCCGTCTGGAAAGAACGACGAGACGGCCAGCCGAAGCGTCACGGCGGCCATCAGCCCAACAGCCGCGGCGTTGACGGCGTCTAAGAACGCCGAGGCCCACAGCGATTCCCGGAGTCGTGGCACCAACGGGTTCAAGATCCAGACGAACAGGAACGACGGCAGAAAAATGCCGAGCGTGGCCACGAGCGCGCCCGGCACGCCGGCGAGAAGGTAGCCGATGAACGTGGCCGTCGTCAGCACCGGCCCCGGCGTGAGTTGCCCGAGCGCCACGGCATCGAGCAGTTGGTCTTGTGTGAGCCAGCCGTACCGGCCCACCACGTCGGCCTCCAGAAACGCAATCAGCACGTAGCCACTACCGTAAAGCACCGCGCCGACCTTCAGGAAAAACGCTCCGATCCGCCACAACGGAACGTCGGCCGTTTGGAGTGCCACGAGCGCCGGCCATGCGAGAACCGACAGCCGCTGCGTCACCGTGAGCGCCATCAACCCGCCGAGAATCGTGCCGGCAAACAGCGCAGCAACGGGATTCACGCCGAACCACACCGCCACACCGACACCAAGTGCGACAGCTCCCAACCACACCGTCCGCACCGCCTTCTTCCCCAACCGCCACAACGCCCCCAGAATCACCGCCACCACGACCGGGCGAATCCCGGCCAGCACCGGCTCGACGGCCGGCAGCGTACCGAACTCGACATACGCCCAGGCAGCCGCCAGCGTGAGCAGCGCCGCCGGCGTGATGAAGCTGACGCCCGCTGCAAAAAGCCCCTTCCAGCCGGCCCGCTCGTAGCCGACGTGCATCGTCATTTCCGTCGAGTTCGGCCCGGGAACGAGGTTCGTCGCGCCGATGAGGTCGAGGAAATGCTGCCGGCTCAACCACTTCCGCCGCTCTACGACCTCGTCTTCCATCATCGCGATGTGCGCCGCCGGCCCCCCGAAGGCGATCAGCCCCAGCTTCGCAAACAAACGGACGAGTTCGGACATTGTGGTGTTTGGTGTTTGGTGTTTGGTGTGTGAAAGATGCTCGTTGCGCTGCGTGCAGACATCAAGCAACTTTTATGTCTTGGCCGGTTTCCACGTTCTCCCTTCAGCCCCTTGCCTTTTTTGCCCCTCTGCACCCGAGAAGCTGTTTTGATGTTCAGTTTGGAGCGAGCGAGAGCTCGTTGGGAGTGGATGTGCTCATGACTTTCGAGGTGCGTACCGGGGGTACGGACCGAGAACGCAGGGGCGAAGACGCCCCAACGAGCCGAGCGCAGCCCAAAATCATACATCCAAAACAGCTTCTGAGACCCTACACGGCACGATGATCGCCAGACGCCTGATCCTGCTTCTTGTTTTCGCCACGGCGGCCGGCTGTGGCAGTCCGTCGCCCGCTCAGCAGGCCGCCACGGGCGCATCGGACACCTCCTACGTCGAGGGCCCTGCGAGCCGAGATGGCATCGGAAAGTTTTACATGGGGCGAGAGATCTCCCAGGTGATGGGCCACCGCGGAGCCGGCTGGCTGGAGCGGCCCGGCCGTGAAGCCGAGGAAAAGCCTGAGCAGGTCATTGATGCGATGGACCTCGCGCCTGACGCCGTGGTCGCCGACATCGGAGCCGGCACTGGCTACTTCGCCTTTCGGATCGCGCAGCGGGTGCCCGAGGGGCGCGTCTTGGGGGTTGATATTCAGCCGGAGATGCTACAGATGATGAGCGAGCGGGCGCTGATTGCCGGCGTCACGAACGTCGAACCGGTTCGTGGCCGCGTGGATGATCCCAACTTGCCGGCCAACACCGTCGATGCCGCGCTGCTGGTGGATGCCTACCACGAGTTCTCGCATCCCCGCGAAATGCAAGCCGGCCTCCTCGAAGCGCTCAAACCCGGCGGGCGCGTCTTCCTCGTCGAATACCGAGGCGAAGATCCGTCCGTCCCGATCAAACCCCTCCACAAAATGACCGAGGCGCAGGCTCGCCTGGAATGGGAAGCCGCCGGCTTCACGTGGCAAGAAACGCTCGACTTCCTGCCGCAACAACACGTGATGGTGTTCACGAAGGGCGGGTAGCTGGCCCGCTTGGTGGGTTTCTCATTCATTGACGAACGGCCAAACGTGGCGCTTCCTCACGACCTGTGTACCGTGCATGACATACCCAAACTCAGGACTACTTGTCACGCAAAATCACCAGACCACGTCTACTTCGTAGGTCCCAAATACTCCGTCCCGACTTACTAGCGTCAACTCTTCCTCTTGTGACTGCACAATCATCAGCCTGTCGAATGGATCCCGGTGGTGATAAGGCAGGTAACGCAGTGCCTCCAAGTGAGCCGGCTCGATGCCGAGCAGTTCGATTCCGTTTCCCTTGACATCGAACTCGACCAGATCTGCTACAGGGCGTCCCAACCGCAACCGGCCCAAGCTCGACTTAATCGCTGCCTCCCATAGCGAGGCTACGCTCAGATACCTTTGGGTGCTTGGTGCTTCAATGACTTCGCGGGCTCGAATACTCAAGTGTTTGCTTCCGCCAATGAACCAAAGAAACGTGTGCGTATCGAGCAGCACGTTCATGGCGCGTACTCGTCGAAACCTGGGATCGGGGCGTCGAAGTCATCGGATAGATCGACTAAACCAGCCGCACTGCCGAACCGGGGCCGGGCGTGCGCACTGGAAACGGGGACGAGACGAAAGGAGGAGCCATCTCCACTAGTGATGACAACGTCCTCGCCCCGTGCAGCCTCGGCGATCAGCTCACCCAGACGGCGCTTCGCTTCATCAGCAGACACACGGTGAGGCATAGGGAATCAGGAGTCTGTGAGCGGATCAGGCACAATGCGTACGTTTTGAGCGGGTGCCTGTTCTGGTCGGATCAGGGAAGCACCAGGTTGACTGGGGTGTTCTATCCGTCATCGACAAACAGCCGGCTCTCGAACTTGGCGAGCTTTTTCTTGCCGATGCCTTTCACTCGCGTGAGTTGAGCAACGGACGAAAATGGGCCGTTGGCCTCCCGGTCGGTGATGATGCGCGCGGCTAGTTTGGGACCGATCCCGGGCAATTGGGTGAGTTGGCGGGCACTGGCCGTGTTAAGGTTCATCCGTACCGATGGAGCCGACGCGGCTCTGGCGGTTTCAGGCGATTCAGAGGGACCGTCTGGCGCATCGAGGGTGTCGGCCTCTGTGGTGTCAGCACGAGCGACATCTGAAACGATGGCCTGCCGGCTCAGGGCGAAAAAGACCGAATCGGTCTCGACGTATGCCGTGTCTGGATCGAAGCCGAGGTGGCGTTCCTGCACCTCCTTGCCGAACAGCCCGAGGAGAAACAGACTGCCTACGGCCAGCAGCACGCCCGATTCAGCCGGCGTGAGCGCGAGTTTCGTCTGAAGTGCGTAGAGCCACCGTTGCATACGGGTCGAGGTTGAATCCAGGGCGTCATCCGGTACAACGG
>JBCDHV010000046.1:0-12873 GCA_038749615.1 Bacteroidota bacterium | reverse complement strand
TGCAGATGCCCTATCTCATTGCTGCACAACGGAAACTGGCCCACCGAACGGTACCAAGAACCGCTCGCCTTGCACAGAAACGACCACTTCGGTCTGGCCGATTTCGACGACGTGGGCCATCCCAACCGAGTCTCCCAACCCAACGAAATAGATCCCTTCACCGGCATCACTGATGATGGCCCCATCGTCGTGCAACCCGATGAGGCGGAGCACTGGAGGGGGCGTTGGTGCCGGGGGAAGGGCCTCGATGACAGGCTCTTCATCGGATGCCTCCGCCGGCATGAGGTAGGGTGGCGGAACGAACGGATCCCGAAGCGACGGACGGAACTGAGCCCCTGCATCCCGCGCTCGAATTTGAACGGCGATGTCGTCGATGGCAGCTACCGGCTCTCCGTCCAGCAGTTGGTCGCCTGTGCCACCGATCAACTGGTAGGTCACGGCTCCCCACGTAGCGAGCACAAGCACGATCAGCACGGTGTGTAAGAGCTTCTTCTTCATCCGGCTTCCTCCTGCAAGATCACGACGCGGACATCTAGCTCTGCATGGACGGGCCCGGGCACTTCAGCGGGTGCCGTCAGCGCCACGCGCTGTGTGCGCATCACGTACCGCGAGCGTTCGACGCGTGCGAGGTAGTCGCCGACGGCGTTGAAGCCGCCTTCCACTTCCACGTGCACGGGCAGGACGTCGTAGGCGGTCCGTTCCCCGCGATCTTCGGGCCGGATTTCCAGCACGAGCACACCCGCCGAATCGGCCGCTGCCTGCAATTCGCCGATGACGGCCGACATCTGATCGCTTCGGGGCACGCTGACGAATAAGGCTTCGTGAGCGGCACGCAACTGCTGCCGCCGCCGGCTCACAGCGACTTTCTCGTGTTGCCAGTTCTCTGCGGTGGCCAGGCGGTCCTGGTGGGTTTGCAGAGCCTCGTACCGAGTCCAGAGCACGCCCAACCGGGGCGCAAACTCCGTGACGAGCAAGAACCCTGTCAGGACAATCACGACCCCGGCAAGAGCCGCCCACTTATGGTCCAAGATCACGTTCACAACACCACCTCCAGCGTGAGCTCGAATTGATACACGTCCGCCTCGATGGCCGTCGGATGCCGGCGATACAACGACCGGAGCGGCTGAGCATTCACGTAGTCGACCTGCACGTCACGCACGGTCTCGACAACTTCCAGCGCACGCAAATAGGTCGTGATCGAGGCACGAGACGCTGCGACACCCGAGACGATGACCCGAGGCTGTTGCTCGCCCTCCACGCTGAGGGCGTCCATCCAGACATCGGCCGGAACGGCATCACTGAGGGTCGCGAGTACGCCGGCTACGTGGGTCCGGCTTTCTACCAACGCCTGTGCCTCCTTGACTGCCGATTCCAGCGAGCGAATGGACGCCTTCGCGCGCTCGACCTCGGCGATTTCGCTCGAGAATTCGACAAGCTCCAGGTTGGCCGATTCGGTTTTCGACTCTAGCAGTATCCCCGCACTGAAAAGCAGGAGCATACCAGCCAGGCAAGCCATGCCCACGCCGAGAATGGTGCGCGTCGCCTCCGCTTTGTCCTGAGTGTCCCGAGTTTCGTGGGCTGCCTCAGCGTCCAGCATGTTGACCACCGGTGTGTGCCACGGGTCAGCTTGGAGTGCAACCGCATGTTCCAGCGACCGGCCGTCTGCCCATCCCTCGCGGCCGGCACGGACATCGCCGAGGGCCTGGATGGTCGCTAAGCCCTCCCGCAGCCGGTCGTTCACCTGGCCTAGGACGTACGTCTTGCTCACCTGAAGGCTGTGCTGACTCACCCACTGCCCGGCAGCAAGGGCCAGCTGCTCTGGCCATGCTTCGTCTTGCTCCACATCGAGTTCGTCGAAGCGCTGGGGGATGCCTTTCGTCACATGGATGACCGTCGCTACTTCGTCGTGGACGAGCACGACCAGGCCGTCCTCTTCGGCGAGCACGTCTTGCAGGGCCGATAGCGCCACCAGCTCTGCCGTGCACAGCACAGAAACCGGGGTTTTCCGCTGCTCGAATTCCGTCACGAGGAGTTCGACATCGCTGCGGCGCGCTACCACGGTGAGCACGCACGTCTCATCCGTGGAGCGGACGAACAGAACGTGCCGCGCTTGGAAATCGTCAAGATTGGCTCCTGCCGGCATCGCCTGAGCCGTTTGCACGTCCAGCCATTCCTTGAGCAGCGTGTCGTCCTCAATCGGAGGACCAACGGTGAGCACGTGCCGGACGTTCATCGGTGGTACGCAGGCGGCCGTGTGGCGCGTTTGCTTCCGAGCTACCAGCTTGTCTGTGCCGGCCTCATCGAGCAACACCTCGTGCCCCTTCGGGTAATGGTGCAATGCAGCCACGTGCCAATCGCCTTGTGCCCAGCGTGCTCCGATCAATCGGCGTTCGACAAACGGAATCATTTCTCGACCTCCGTGTATCCCATCCGAGTCGGTTGATCGAACGACAGATCCAGGCCTTCTCGGTACGTGCCCCAGCGTTCATTGTCTTGCCCATCGCCGTAGAACACGTGCGGCGTCAGGAAGATGACGAGTTCGCTCTTCCGCATTTCTTTCCGCTCACTTCGGAAGAGCCGGCCCAGCAGTGGAATGCTGCCGAGGATTGGAATCTTCGTCTGCACCACGTCCTCCCGCTCCTCGATGAGCCCACCGAGCACGATGGTTTCGCCATCCCGCAACCGCACGGTCGATTCCAGGACCCGGCTGCTGATCGTTGGCGGAACGTCTGGATTGAACTCGCCAACCGGGGCGCTGAACTCGGGCCGGATGTCAACCGTCACGTGGCCGTTTTCGTTGACCCACGGCGTGATTTCCAGTTTGACGTTGGCTTCGATGCGCTCGAACCGTTGACTCTGCGCGAGAAACGGAATGTCATCATCGGTCCCCTGGCCGCGAAATCCGCCGTTGCCGTAATTCGGAAAGGTGCTGCTGCGAAGCAGATAGTACTGCGTGGTCCCGATGCTGATGTTCGCCTTGTGCCCGTTCAGCGTGGCCACTTGCGGGCGGGAGCGCACGTCGAGCCGGCCGTCTTGGTCGAGCGCGTTGATCTGGACGAAGAAGTCGCTCGGCAGCCGGCCGATGCGGCGCACCCCGAGCAGATCGCCCAGCAACCCGCCCGCCCGTGCCTTGTCGATCCGGTCTCCGTTGGCCGTGAACGACAGCCCGCCGTTGCCCTCTTCGTCGGTGTTGAAACCGTAGCGGCCGCGGGCGGCATCGTCGGTGCCCGCCCGTTCAGGATCCCGGCCGAACGTCAGGCCGAGATCAAACAAGTCTGTGCTCTGCACGTCCACCACGAGCGTTTCGATCAGGATCTGCGGCGTGGGGTGGTCTACGGTGTCGATGTAGCGGCTCACTTGCCGGATTACATCGACAGGCCCGATTACCATCAGCGCGTTGTGCTCCTTGACGACCTGGATCGTGAGGCCCTCCTTGAGTGTGCCGGGGAGCAATGAGAGCGTCGAGTCGGCGCGGAGGTGCTCGATTTTCAGCATCGCGCTTTCGGTCAGCCCCGCCGAGCTTTTCCGGCCGATCGCGTACATCGATCCGTTGAGCCGGTAGGTAAATTCCGAGCCACTCAGCAGCACATCGAGCGTTTCCTCTAGCGTGAGCTTGGAGGTGCGTGCACTGATCGTTCCCTGCGGCGGTTCGTACGCGATGATGCTGGCCGAGGGCATATCGACCTTGATCCGGTCGAGGACCTGGGTAATTGGCACCTCAGAGACATCGAGCGAGATCGTTTCGCCTTCGATCTCGACCCAGAGCCGTCGGTTTGCCGCTTGCTGCGCGGCCAGAGTCGGATCGAGGGCGAGATGGTAGAGCCCGTCGCGCTCACGCAGCATGAAGCCGTTGCTCTCAGCGATCGTTTTGAGCGCCAGCGGGAGGGGCACGTCCTTGAGATTGGCCGTCACCGTGCCCGTGAGCCCTTGCTGCAGGACGATGTTGCTCCCCGAGACTTCTTGGACGAGGCGCATCACCTCCACTACCGGCTCAGCTTGTACGTCGATGTGCAGGCCGGCTTCGCTGAACGAGATAGCGAGTGGCTCGGGTGGTGGCGGTGGCTCGACGAACGGAGGCATGACCCGGATGATCGAGCCATTCCACTCGCATTGCAGGCGGTATTCCTTGCATAAAAAGTCAAGCGCGTCCTCCACGGGTACGTCGCCCAAACGGAACGTCACCCGCTGGTCGATGCGGTTATCGACCACCATGTTTAGGCCGTATTCGTGGCCCATCGAGCGAAATACGTCGCGAAGATCTGCGTCTTTCACGTTGAGCCGGCGCAACATAGGCGGCGGCTCTTCGGCCTGCAGGGCATAGACGGGCGCGGCGAGCACGAAGCCCACCACGAGTAGCCCCACCGGCCGCGCCCAACGTGGAGCGCGAAGTCCGGAAAGCATGGGAGAAGGGTCAGTAAAACATCCTCAACGCCCTACAAGCGCAACCGCCGGCTGATGTGGCTCAGGCCTCTCGGTTGTTGCCGTGCATCTTCCCAGTTTGCTTACCTTCCCGTCAATCCTCCAAATCCCCCAAGGAGGCCGGATTTCTCTCTCTTACCACGGCTAAACACACGCCCAGCCATGGAAACTGCATCAAACCTCGCAAAGTCAGGAGCCGACCTAGCGAAGGCAGTCCCTGTATACGATGACTTACTTCAACCTGCCGTCAAACAGCTAGGCACCGGCCTGGAAACTATTACGAAAGCAGTAAACGTAGCGCTCGCTCCACTTTCCGCGCTAGTGTGGGGGTATGATCAGATCTGTGTTTGGCTCGAAGCCGAGGTATCAAAACGTCTGCATGACGTGTCCCCTCAGCAAGTCACAGTTCCAGACCCGCATGTAGTCGGGCCAGCAGTTGAAGCCTTGCGGTATGCCGCTGGTTCAGAGAGCCTTCGGGACATGTTTGCTCAACTGATTGCTACGTCGATGAACGCAGAAGTGGCTGGAGGAGCGCACCCGACATTCGTAGAGATCCTGAAGCAGCTATCTCCAGACGAGGCAAAGCTGGTCCCCTACTTTCAGTCGAATACTTATTACCCGATCCTCTCGCTCCATGTTGACAATCCCGACTTCGGGCAACGCACTGTGATGAAGCACTGGTCTACACTCTGCATTGAGGCGGAGTGTGAATTCCCTGGCTACGCTGCGGCTTACTACGGAAATCTTGAACGTCTCGGCCTCGTTGAGTTTGACTACAGGGGTGAAGTGGAAGACGAACATTACCGTGAGATGCAGAAACATCCGGCGTTCGCTAGACTGCTCAACGAGCTTCAGGATGAGGAGCCACAAGCAACTCCGGTCATAGAACGGGGGATCATGATGCGAACCATGCTGGGCCAGATGTTCATCAATGCCTGTGTCGGTGAGACGACAGGCTCCCAGGTCAGGGTAACCCACAGAGCACCATCCTCCGATGCGTTCAAACCCTGATGATTGTCGGCCCTTGCCTGGAGTTTGTGTCCCCTAAAACACGTAAGGTTAATCTGCACCACCTGCAAAAAACCCAGCGGAGATCGTCCTGTAGGGCGTCCGGTGCGAGATGGGCGTACCGCATCGTCGTACTGACATCGGCGTCGCCGAGCAGCTTCTAGATCTTGAATAGGCTGACCCCTTCCATGGCGAGCCAACTGGCGTAGGTGTGGCGGAGCATGTGGAAATGCACCGACTCCGGCAGGCCAGCGTACGATTCTCCTACTCGAATCGGATGTCTGTCGGCATGCTTCGCGAGCACTGCCTCCTTCCCCGTGGCCCCATTGGAGAAGCAACCAATCCTGCTCGTTGCTGTATGACGGTTGCATTTGGCAACCATATTTACCCACATCATGCCATCTCTCACTCTCAAGGGCATCCCCGACGAGGTGCTCTCCAAGCTCCGCCGGCGTGCCGAGCAAGAACGCCGGAGCCTGAACCAGCAGGCCATTTGGATCCTGGAGCAAGGAGTCGCTGAACCGCGGCCTAGCTTCATGGAACTGCATAAGGCGTTCGTCGAGAAGCATGGGCCTTCACCGTTCGACGATGAATCGTACGCTGAGGTGTTCGAGAATCTGCGCGATCAGGATCCCGGACCACCTTCGCCGTTCGAGGACGAGGCATGATCCGGTATCTGCTCGACACCAACATCGTGTCCGAACCCGTCCGGCAGCGACCTGACCCGAACGTCCTTTCGCATCTGACTGAGCGCGTCGGTGAAATGGCCTTGGCAAGCGTGAGCTGGCACGAACTGCTGTACGGCTACGAGCGCATGCCGGCTGGGAAACGGAAAGCGTTTCTGGGGCAGTACTTGACCGAGACGGTCGGGGCAGGCCTCCCCATTCTGCCGTTCGATGCCGACGCTGCCGCTTGGCTTGCCCGAGAACGTGTGCGGCTCCAGCAAGCCAGCACGACGCGCCCACTCATCGATAGCATGATCGCAGCCACGGCAGCTACACGAAGCCTCATCCTTGTGACACGGAATGTGCGAGACTTCGAAGGCTATGCCGGCTTGCACGTCGAAAACTGGTTCGAGCTACGCTGAGGCCTTTAGAGTCAGACTAGGATCTATATAGGATCCCAAAACTTCGCGATAGAAGAAATCTCGCCGCAAACTACTGGTTAACAATATTTTATAACTTAGACAATTAAATACGTTAATCGTACTCGTAATGAGCAGGTCAGCGGTTCGAGTCCGCTCATTGGCTCCGGCTAAACGGCACGTAGATATTAGATTTACGTGCCGTTTTTCTTTTGCAGGGACTCCGTAGCTAGGTGTGCCGTGGCCTTGGGTCAGGATTCGCATAGCATCTCACGTGCTTGGTGGACGCCCAAGTGCCGCACCCTCCCCCTGCCGAGCCCCCTACTTCTAGCGTAGCGCAGCTGGTATCTGGAAGTCTGGCGGCGTTGGAGGGACTGCCCCTGTGGCTCTCGCCTTCTGTTGGAGGGGCATTAGCCGTCTGAAGGCTCGCATTTCGAGCAGGCTCGACTGCGCCGGCTCCTGGTGGGTTGAGACCTGGATCGAGGATTCACCGGATCCCCTTGCGCAATATGTTCAACTCGGCACGTTAAACGTTACCTTTCGCTTCCACATGTCCGCCGAGGATCTCCACGCCTCAACGGGTACCTGCGCGCCTCTGGTGCCAAACGGTTTCCAGCCACACCACAAGGGTATCACTCCCTCCGACGATGCCGACCATCACACTCAAGGTGAGCACCACCTCCAAGGTGCTCGGTACTGTAGCGGTACTGCTTGTCCTCGGCAGTGTGATCAGCAAACTTCTGGTAGTCGAACTTGAATTGACGTCCCTTCGGCTGCCGGCCAAGTTGTTCGATTTAGACGCCGAACGGAATCTACCCACGTCGTATTCCGTCCTGCTCCTGCTCACCTCCGCTAGCCTTCTTACGTGTATCACGGTCCTCGACCGCCGGCAAGATTCACCCTTCTGGTCCAGTTGGGCCGTGCTTGCGCTGGGTTTCTTTGCCATGGCATTCGACGAAGGGTTCCGGTTCCATGAGCGCCTCATCGATCCCGTGCGGGTCTGGCTCGACCTAGACACCTTCGGGATCTTGTACTTTGCCTGGGTGGTCCCTGGCTTGCTCTTGGTCGTGGTCTGTGGACTCTACTTCTCACGATTTCTGCTGTGGCTGGAGCGCCCCATGCGTTCGAAAGTTCTACTCGCGGCCTTCCTTTACGTGGGAGGGGCTATCGGGGTCGAGCTTCTCGGTGGATACCATGCCGAACTTCACGGTATTGAGAATTGGACGTACCGGCTGATCGCTACCGCCGAAGAAAGTCTAGAAATGCTCGGGCTCATCGTGTTCATTCGAGCCCTGATCGACTACTGCTCGCTCCACTTCAAGGCCATCCGGTTCGAGTTTCGCTGATGTACCACGTTGAGTGATGCCGATGTGCAAGGCGTGCCCTAAGTTTGAAGGGTTGTTTCCCCCATGCCTTCTTGCCCACCATGCGCTCGATCTCGTTTGGCTGTCTCGTGTTGTTGATGCTCACCGGGTGCTCGGAGCCCGAACGGGTGCTCGTGTTCTCAAAAACGGAGGGCTACCGGCAAGGGTCGATTCCGGCCGGCATTGAAGCGGTTCAGCAGGAAGCAGCCGCGCTCGGGTATGCTGTCACGGCCACGGAGGATGCCGGCTACTTCTCGGAGGATTCGCTCCAGGCCTACCGGGCCATCGTATTCCTGAACACCTCTGGCGATGTGCTCGATGCCGGGCAACAGACGGCGTTCAAGCGGTTCATCCAAGCCGGCGGTGGCTTCGTTGGGGTGCACCGCGCCGCAGAGACCGAGCCAGCGTGGACGTGGTACGGCCAGCTCGTCGGCGGCCGCATGGGCGAGCCACTACACACCGGCCAGCCGGCCCACCGCATGCCCGTCCGCACCGCAGCGCTGGCCCCGTCCGATTCACTGCCGGCCGCCTGGGAGCTAGAAGACGCCTGGTACCACCTCCGCCCCACAACCGACAGCGTCGACGTGTGGCTGGAACGGGCTGATGGCACGCCGGCGGCATGGAGCCACGCGTTCGATGGGGGCCGCGCGGCGTACCTCGCGCCGGGCCATACAGCTGAAACGTTCGGCCACGCGTCGGTGCGGCAGCTGCTGGCCGGCGCGCTGGAGTTCGCCGTTGGGGACGCACCCGTCGAGTTCAGCAAGGCGCGCGCCCTCCCGATGCCGGAGCCGGAGCGCTTTCGGAAGGTCGTGCTGGCCGAGAACCTATTCGAGCCTGTCGAGCTTACGCCGCTGCCCGATGGACGCGTGCTGTTCATCGAACGGCGTGGCGCGGTGAAGTTGTATGAGCCGGCTACGGGCGTCCAGGTCATCGACTCCCTCGAGGTCTACTACGGTCACGAAGACGGCATCATGGGCTTAGTGGCCGATCCGAATTTTGAGGACAACAGCTGGGTCTATCTCTTTCATTCCTTGCCTGATACGGCGATCCAACGGTTGTCCCGGTTCACGCTCGCCGGCTCGCCGCCAAAACTGATCGATCAAGTACCGATGCTCGACGTGACGAACCAGCGCGAGTCGTGCTGCCACACCGGTGGCTCAATGGCGTTCGACCGCGACGGCAATCTGTTTCTCTCGACCGGCGACAACACGAATCCGTGGAATTCGGACGGCTTCGCCCCTATCGACGAGCGCGAAGGGCGGGGGCCGTACGACGCCCAGAAATCGTCGGCCAACACGAATGACCTGCGCGGCAAGATCGTCCGCATCACGCCGCAACCGGACGGCTCCTACACCATTCCCGAAGGCAACCTCTTCGCCCCAGACGACTCGCTGAGCCGGCCCGAAATCTATACGATGGGCCTCCGCAACCCCTACCGGATCTCCGTTGACCAAGAAACCGGCTACCTGTACTGGGGCGACGTCGGCCCAGACTCGCCTCGCGCCGACTCGACGCGGGGCCCCTGGGCGTTCGACGAGATCAATCAGGCCCGAGGGCCTGGCTTCTTCGGCTGGCCGTATTTCGTGGGCGACTCGCAGCCGTACCACGACTTCGATTTCGAGACCGGCGAATCAGGGCCGCTCTTCGACCGACTTCGGCCGGTAAACGACTCGCCCAACAACACGGGCCACCGCCTGCTCCCGCCGGCGCAAGACGCCTTCATCTGGTACCCGTACGCCACCTCTGAGACCTTTCCAATCCTCGGGACGGGCGGACGGACAGCGATGACCGGCCCCGTGTACCGCCGGCCAGAATCGGCTTCGCCACACGCGCTGCCTGCCTACTACGACGGCAAGCTGCTCATCTACGAGTGGATGCGCGGCTGGATCATGGCGGTCACAATGGACGAAAACGGCGATATGGCGGACATCGAGCCCTTCATGCCGCACGTCACGTTCAACAATCCGATGGATCTCGAATTCACGGAGGACGGTGTGCTCTACGCACTCGAGTACGGCACCAACTGGTTCGCCCAGAACGCCGACGCCCGGCTCGTGCGGATCGAGTACGATGCCGGCAACCGGGCACCCAACGTGCGCATCGCAGCTTCGGAAACTTCAGGGAGTGCTCCGTTCGTCACGACGCTGCGAGCCCAGGTCTCCGATCCAGAGAACGACGCGGTGGTCTACTCGTGGACCGACGGCACGGGCCGAATCGCATCGACCGACTCGGTCTGGACCGTCTCGCTCAATGAGCCGGGGGTTCACCCCGTCCGCCTCACGGTGACCGATGCCGGCGGCCTCACGGAAACCGCAGAGCTAGAACTGCACGTCGGGGATTCGCCGGACTTGCACGTGCAGTTCGCCGGCAATCAGACCTTTTACTGGGCCGGCCGGCCGCTCCGGTACGCCGTTCAATCGGGCAACCCATCCAACGGCCCGGCGGCCCCAAGCTTCACCCATGTCAGCTTCGACTACGTCGCCGAGCCCTTCCTGAGCGAAGCCGACGAACTCGGGCACCAAGCAGTTCAGGAAGAGACGAAACCGTTGGGGCAGCGGCTGATGGAAGAGAGCAACTGTACGAGTTGCCACGCTACCGAGACGGCTTCCATAGGGCCAAGCTTCGTCCGCATCGCCGATCGGTATCAAGACGACCAAGCGGCCATCGAACGGCTCTCGCAGAAAGTGATCGCCGGCGGCAGTGGCTCCTGGGGGGACCGGCTCATGCCGGCTCATCCGATGCTCTCCGCGAGCGATGCCGGCACGATGATTCGCCACATCCTTGCTACCGGGCTTCCCGAAGAAGCCGGCCCCTCATTGCCCCACGAGGGGGAACTCCGGCCTGAAGCTCACCTCGCCAAAGACGCCTTTCCGAACGGCACCTACGCCTTCACGGCGCGCCACGCCCCGCATGGCTCGACGCTGGCAGCCGAACACACGCTAACGTTGCGCCCGCCCCGCATCGAGGCCGAAAGCTACGACTGGGCCGTACACGCCTCGCGCACGCCGCCGGCCGATTCGGCGTACGCTCGCAACCTCTTCGATGGGTCGTATCTCGTATTCACCGATCTCGACCTGACGGGGGTGCAAACCGCCACCCTCCGTGCCCTCACCGACCGGCTCAACAACGCGGGCGGCACCGTGTCGCTGCGGCTGGACGCGCCCGATGGCCCGGTGTTGTCGACCTTCGAGATCCCTGCTGGCGACTATGCGCCCCGCCGGCACACGCTCGCCGCGCCGCTGGCAGCCACCCAGGGCCGGCACGATGTCTACGTCGCCATTTCCAACGCGCAGATCCCACCAGAACCACTGCTCTTGATCGACTGGCTGGAGGTCTCGCCGGAGTCTAGCCGGTGAGTGGATAAACGCGCCTACCCCGGCGTGATCGGTTTGTGAGTGCTTTCCTGTTGCTACAAATAGATGCCCCTTTCAAACCGATCACGTTCGAGGTTTCACATGACAGGTTCTCGCCTCCCACAGGCATTCTTCCAACGGCCGCTTCTCTCCCTGCTCTTCCTTGCCACCGGCTTGTGGAGCGTACCGTCACTCGCTCAGGCGCAATCCGGGCCTGAGTTTTCTTACGTGTGCGGCTGTGAAGGCGTCGAGCCACGCGGCTCCTGCTTCAACGACGGCGTCGAGACGCCCTTCGAAACGACCGTCGAAGGCGTACCGGCCGATTCGTTGAGGCCGCAGTACGGAGCGTTCCTGCTAGGCGAATCGTCCACGGGCTGGTTCTGCGCCATCGATGGCACGTACTCCTGCCTCTGTGCCGCGTCGTCGTGCGGAAACGATGGAGCCGGCGGCGACAACGGACGACTCGTGGAAGACATTTCGCCCGAGGTTGCCATTCGTCTGTTCGGCGTGGGCCGCACGGCGCAACGCAGCACGGGATGGGTCTGCTGGCTCACGGAAATCGCCGCGCCGACCACCGGCGTCAGCACGCTCTCTGAGCTCCCCTCCTCACTTCGGTCCAGCACCCTCTACCCGAACCCTACCACTGGCACCGCGCGCTACGCCCTCGAAATCGACCGGATGCAGCGCGTGCAGATCGCCCTATTCGACATGCAGGGCCGGCTCGTCGAGGTGATCCACAGCGGCCTCCTAGAGCCGAACCGTCTTCACGACCTCGAATTCTCAACCGCCGGCTTGCCAAGTGGCGTCTACAGCGTCCGGGCCACCGGCGAGTACTTCGGAGACACGCGGCAATTCGTCCACGTCAAGTAACGGCTCACAAGCCGGCCGCGTAGCGAATCCCGCCGAGGAGATGCTCTAGAAATAGCGGCTCTGCGAAGCTCTCGTCCGTGTGCCCGCCGCCGGTGTAGAACGCACGGCCGCCATCATACTCGTGCGCCCACGCGATAGGATGGCGGCCGCCCATCGTTCCACCGTCGTACGACGACGTATCGAGCCTTGCCAGCACGCGGACGGACGGAGCCGGCTGCTCTCGAAAGTTGTACCACTCGTCCGTGCGCGTCCATCGCTCGGGCAACGGAGCCGTAGCCGGGTGCTCTCGGTCCGTCACCACAACCGTCCCCTCTTGCGTGGCCGGGTGGCTCTCGAAATACGCCCCGACCAACCCACCGTACCACGCCCAATCGTACTCCGTGTCGGCCGCGGCGTGGATGCCTACGAACCCGTGGCCGGCTTGGATGAAGCGCTCGAACGCTCCCTGTTGGTCGTCATCGAGCACGTCCTGCGTCGTGTTCAGGAAGACAACGACTTCAAACGGTTCGAGCCCGGCATCGGTGAACAAACTCGCGTCTTCGGTCGATTGCACGGTGAAGTTGTGCTCGGAACCGAGCGTGCGGAGGGCTTCGGTCCCGGCTTCGATAGAGCCATGCCGGAAGCCGGCGGTTTTGGAGAAGACGAGGACATCGAACTCGTTTGCCGGCGCAGGTGGGTTCGACGAGCAGCCGGCCACGAGGATGGCGCAGGCGATGAGGAGGGCGAGGTGGGGCATGGGGTGAAGGGTGAAGGATGAAGGGGGGCAGGGTGAAGG
>JBCDHV010000045.1:0-13214 GCA_038749615.1 Bacteroidota bacterium | reverse complement strand
GATGCCATCGTAGGTGGGGAGGCCGGCGGTTTCGATCATGACGGCGTTGGACAGAGAGACGCGCGCCTGTTCAGCCTGGATCATGGCCCAGTTATCGTAGCCTGGTATCGGAGGCTGGTCGCCGATCTGGGCGAAGACGACACGCAGGTTGGGAAGCCCGAGGTCGGTGCGGAAGGCGTCGACGGTGGTGGAGAAGGCGCGGGCATACCCCTTGGTGATAGGCGTGAGGAAGGTGTAGATGCTATCCGGCCGGGCATCGGCCTCGCCCTGAAAAAATAGCAGGCCGGCGGGGTTGCCGGCACGCATCGCTTCGCGTACCCGCGCCAGGCACGAGCCGTAGAGCGATTCCCGCGAGGCATCGGGTTGCCATTCGATGATTCCACTGCCCCCTTTCGCGCACGGCACTAGCCCGATGCCGGCATACCGGTCCGTCAGCTCGCGCGCAAACGAAATTCCGAGCCCCAATCCCGGCTTGGTGTCCATCGACACAGCATCGATCTGATCGTAGGGATCGTCGACGGGGTGCTTGGAACGGTACCAGCGGCCGTCATTGCCGTACGTGTAGACGTTCTCTGGGGCCGGCGTCATCCGGCTCGGCATCGGGGCCATGCCTGTCATGTTGGACTGCCCCATCAACACGAACAGCGCCAGGCCGGACGGCGGTTCCACAGGCTCCGGGCGCGAACAGCCGGCAAGAATCAGAAGAGCTGGCAGGAGGTAGGTAAGTGGGTAAGTGGGCCAGTGGTTGGGATTTGACCTGAAGGTTCGGTAGGAAGACCCCACCCACCGGTCCACCGTCCCACCGGCCCACCTATCCGTTGACCAATTCGAGACCGATGGCATACTTGCTGTGTTTGGTGACGCGGAACGGGAAGCCTTGGCTCGTCCGTTCAGCATCGCGAATGCGGGAAGGCGGGTATTTCAGCTCTAGCAGAGACGCCCGACTGTGGGCCTTGGCGACGGTGAGCGAAAACGAGGTGGCATCGCTGAACGTCAGGTCCGTGTCGAGGGTGAGACGTAGGCCGCCGGGGGCCTCGAAATAGCCGCGCCGGTACCGGTTCACCAGGACGGGTTCGAGCGGGATAAGATGGCGTTGAACGTCTTCGGGTAGGCCGGCCTGGCCCAGCAGGCGTTGCAGCGCGCGAGCGTCGAACGGAAGGTGGAGTTGATGTTTGGGCAAGCCGAACACACGCTTCGTACCGAGAAACCCGCGCTTGATTTTGAGCTCCAGCCGGCCCTCGGCGTTGCCCTGTGCATCTCCGTACCAGCGGATGCGCGTTTTCACCCGGTCGCGCTCGCCCTCTATCGTGGCTCGATACGCCGAGCGCCCCGGCGTATCGAAGTAGACGTTGTTGACCCACCGCTCGGGATACGCCTCCCGAAACCCTGCCGGATGCTGCCGGATCAGCGCTTCGACCACTGCCGGCCGCAATGGCGCGAGCAGTTTTCGCTCATATCTCCAATCGACTGGGCAGGTCATGGTTGGGCGGTCAGCGGATACAGAATCGAATCCCTGTTCACTGGCTAGCAGCGCCAAATTCGACGCCGTAGAGCCGGCCTTCCGGGTCGTTTTCGTTGGGGCACTGGTCGGTGCCGTCGAGGCGGAGGACGGAGCCAGGCTGGAGCAGGTACGGGATGCCGGCCTCGACGCGCATGCCTGTCGCAAACACCACAGCGCCGCCAAACTCCGGCTTCTTCTGGAAGACCGTGTAGCCAACCTGGGCACCTAGAATCCGCCCGCCATCGAGGGTCACCGTGCTACGGTCCTTGCCGGCCACGCCCAGGTTGGCATCGACGGCTATGAAGCCACGCGCCACCACTTCGCTGCCTTCGCCCACGCTGAGCGCCTTGTCGCCGGCTCCCCGGACGGTCACATCGTGCATCTCCAGCACCGTTCCGCTCACGTCGACGCAGTCGTTGCCGCAGTTGCGGAAATCGACCCGAGCAAGCCGGCCTTCGGTGAAGTCGGCATCCAGGGCGTCGCTGCGGGTGCCGGCGAAGTCGGTGTCGGATAGTTCGAACGTCGTACGGATGAAATTGAGCTGGTCTTCGCCTCGGCTGCCGGCGAACGTCGTGTGGCGGGCTACCAGGGGCGACTCGTAGAACGTAACGGCACCGGTCAGCGTCCAGCCGGCCTGTTCGGGTGTACCCTGGTCGATAATCTGCACGTGCTCGAACTGTGACGTCGCGCCGGCCTCCACCACGACGAGTCCCTGCCCCGTCGAATCACTCGAGACCATGCGTACCGGCGCATCCCTGGTTCCTACAGCCTCGACGGGACCGCGCACCACGATGAGCGCCTCGTTCGTGAGGTCGAGCGTGGTGCCGGCATCGAGGATCAGTCGCCGGCCTTCGGGAATGACGAGCGGTTCGGAGATCGCCCAGGTGCCGGTTGGAATGCGGACGGTTGCGCCGTCGTCGGTCAAGAAAGGAAAACGATCCGTCGTGGCCGGCATTCGGGTAGGGCCGGCGTCGAGGGTCGGTGCGTTGCGGCGGGCGTGGGGTGTGATCGCTGCTGTCCGCGTCGAGTCTGAGCCTAGCAAACGGTAGGTCAGTCGGAGCGAATCCACCCGGTTGCCCTCGACCGTAAAGCTGCGGTACGCCGTCGGGTTTTCGCGGAGCTTGCCTGGAAGCAGGATAGGATTGCCAAGGGGCGCGTCGCTGATGGCGAGCAGCTCGATGGGCAAGCTCATGACGTTGCCGGCGTCGATCTGGACGCGCCCGGGAGCTGCCCGCCGGGCGTAGGCATGAACGATGACGGGGGGCTGCAGGGCCCAGCGGAGGTAGCGCGCATTGTCTCGGTAGACCTCAGGATCGAAGGTATACGTCGGATAGCTCCGATGGATGGTGCGCAGGGTCGCGTCGAGAGCGTCCGCGTTCGCAGCCAACACAGAATCGACATATGCCGGCCGGCTCACGCGTTCGAGTTCGCGTACGTACGCCCCAGCAATGGCCGGCTCAGTGAGGAGCTGGACCACGTTGTCTCGCCAGTGCAACCGGCTGCCCACGCCACTAGCAAGCATCCGCGTCGAGCGCCCAGCGTCGGTGTCGAACACGACGGGTTCGAGCCAGACCGTAACAGGATTCAGGTAAAACCGCGTGTTGTTCCAGTGCGTCCCGTGCCAGCCTCCAAACACGTCGGCTAGGGCGAGGAAGCGCGCAAGTTTCGGTACGTCGAAAACCTCCGCACCGGGGCGCTGGCCGGATTGATAGGCCTCAAGAAGCGTCAAGGCATCCACGTAGCCGGCCCGGGAAGACGAGTCGGCCAGGGCCGTCGAAGTCCCAAATCCGTCGGGTTGTGCCGTCTGGAAGGCGTCCGCGATGATTGGCACGGCGCTCATGCCGATGCGCGTGGGCCCGTACGTCCCAAACGTTTCCCAGTAGCCCGATTCGTCGAAGCGTACGACGGCTCCCTCTCGCCGGCGGTTGAATTCGACCAATCGCTTGTCGAAGTGCTCCTCTAGCGCGTACAGCCCCACGTCGCGCCCGTTGACCTGCACATCGACAAACCGGTAGCGCAACCCGATGAGTCCTTCATCGCCCACGATGCGGTGAAACAGCCATTCGTGGGCGTAATTGCGTGTGCGCGGATGATGCAAGGAAAACCGCTTCATGCCGAGTAGCGTCCGGTCGCCTCGCACGTGGACTCGGAACGACCACGCGTCGCCTTCGAGATGGTCCGTTTCGTCGCCTTTGAGCCGGATGCGGATAGGGATTGTTTCGCCCTCGAACCGAATCTCCGCCGGCACGAAATCGTCCGCCGACGTGATCAACTTACCGCGCTTGAGTGCCTCTTCGCGTTTGATGGCCAGACGCTGGTAGTTGTTGCGGGAGAGGTCAATCGTGAGAGCTGGCGGGGCGTCAGCGGTGAGCGATTGGAGCCAGTTGCCGGCCAGCTCTGGCAGCCCGCGCACGGTCTGCATCTGCTCTTGCATCTGCCGTGTCCGGTACACGCCGTTGTAGACGCCGGCGACGTAGGCCAGGAGGGCTATCGCTCCCGTGGCCAGCACGGCTAGGCCGGCGAGCGCGAGCGGCCGGCGCGAACGAGTCGGGGGTGGTGGAGGCGTGTGGAGGCGCATTGGGGTGGGGCCAGAAGCGGCGGCACGTCTATTCGAGCAGCCCTACGCCGCGGTCGTCGAGGTATTGGACGCGCACCTCCTCGTGCAGGGCACGCAGGGCCGTAGTTCCGGCTTCCAGGTTGGCGAGCCCGTCGAATTGAACCAGGAACGCGGCTTCGAGCCGGGCCGGCTCCGCATCGAACCGCTTGAGATCGACACTCGACCCGTGGTGTTTCAGGACATCGACAATGGCCGAGAGCGTGAGCGTGCTGGGGCCAGCGACGGTGAGGTACAAGTTCTGGGTGTCGGCTTGTGCCGGCCCGTCGAACCGGTACCGAATCCACAGCACGCCGACGATGACGGTAAACGCCACGAGCGTAGCCGCCACCTGATCGCCACCAAGCCCGAGCCCAATCGCGATCGTCAAAAACAGAAACGCCAGTTCTTCCGGCTCTTTGATGGCCGCTCGAAACCGCACGATCGAGAGCGCTCCCACGAGGCCGAGCGAAAGCGCAATCGACGACTTGACGACGCTCATGATCAGAAACGTCGTCATCGCCAGCAGGGCGAAGTTGTTGCCGAAGGAGGCACGGTCCGAGAGCGAACGCCCGAAGCGGACGTAGAGCCGGCTCAGCGCCCAGCCGAGCAGGGCGGCAAGAAACAGCTTGCCGACGAAGGGCCACAGCGAGAGCTGCGCGCTCTGCTGGCCGGCGAGATCTTGGAGGGATTGCAGCGGGTCCATCCCGCAAGATAACCGCCGGTGGCAGAACCAGGGAGGCTTCACCGGTGGGAAGCTGCGAGAGGAGGGTGAATTTATATTGGGCGTTCGGCGTTTTGAGCCGTGTCCCAGCTATCTCTCTTCCACCGAACCCGATACACGTGTCGCCCGCCCGTACGGTCTTTCTGCTGCTCCTTTTGTCTGCCGGCTGTTCATCGACGACTCCCGCCCGGTTGGCTCTCGATCTCACCCAGGTGCCGGCGGTCAACGCTGATGGAACGGTGAACGTCGTTGTGGAAATCCCAGCCGGCACGTCGGCCAAGTGGGAGGCGACCAAAGACGGGCGGGCCATCGCCTGGGAGCGCGTCAGTCCCGACTCGCTACGCGTCATCGACTACCTCGCGTATCCGGCCAACTATGGCATCGTCCCGAACACGCTGCTGCCCGAGGTGGAAGGCGGCGACGGAGATCCACTCGATGCCGTGCTACTCGGTACTGCGGTGGAGCGAGGGACCGTCGTGCCGGCACGGGCAATCGGGGTGTTGCGTCTGCGCGATCGAGGAGAGCAGGACGATAAGATTCTCTTCGTTCCGCTCGCCGGCCCCTTTAGCTCGCTGCGAACCCTCGACGAGTTGCGCGCGGCATATCCCGGCGTCACCGAGATTATCGAAACGTGGTTCACGCGCTACAAAGGGGCCGGCATCGTTGTCTCGGATGGGTTTGCCGGCACCGAGGCGGCCGATGCGCTCATCGGCCGATTTCCGACGCGCGAATGAGCCCTACGGAATGCCGCATCGTTAAACACTATCGCCATCCCCATATGGCGATCCTTGCATATCATCGCCATCCCGGTAGCGACGTTGCATGCAACGTCGCTACGGGTCGCCGCCTTCGTTTCACAAAGAGCCCATCGATCTCCCCGTGTCCGATCTCTTCGACGCCAACGCCTCCGCGTCTGCCCGCGCGCCCCTCGCCGACCGAATGCGGCCGCAAACGCTCGACGAATTCGTGGGCCAGGATCACATCCTTGCACCGGGCCGGCTGCTGCGCCGCGCCATCGAGGCCGACCGCGTCTCGTCGCTCATTTTCTACGGCCCGCCCGGTACGGGAAAAACCACCCTCGCACGGATCATCGCGAACACGACGTCTGCGCACTTCAGCGCCTTGAATGCCGTCTTGGCCGGCGTCAAAGACATCCGGAAGGCCATCGACGAGGCGTATGACCGCCGCAAGTATTATGGTCAACGAACGACGCTTTTCGTCGACGAAGTCCACCGGTTCAACAAGGCCCAGCAGGACGCTTTACTGCCGCACGTCGAAAACGGCGTCGTCACCTTTATCGGGGCCACGACCGAGAACCCGTATTTCGAAGTCAACAAGGCGCTCGTCAGCCGGTCGCGCGTCTTCGAACTCAAAACACTCACCGAGCCGGACTTACACCGCATCCTCAGCCAGACCCTGAAGCACGCGGAGCGAGGCTACGGCACGCTCACCATCCAGATCGATGAAGACGCGGCGGAGCATTTGGTCTCCACCGCAAACGGGGATGCACGCTCCCTACTCGGCGCGCTCGAACTGGCCGTCGAAACCACCGAACCCGACGAAGCCGGCGTCATCCGCATCGACCGCGTGATTGCCGAAGACAGCATCCAACGCCGTGCGGTGCTCTACGACAAAGACGGCGATGCCCACTACGATGTCATCAGCGCGTTCATCAAAAGCCTCCGCGGCTCCGACCCTGATGCAGCGCTCTACTGGATGGCCCGAATGGTGTACGCCGGCGAGGATCCGCGCTTCATTCTACGCCGGATGCTCATCTTCGCCGCCGAAGACATCGGTCTCGCCGATCCCAACGCGATGCGCGTCGCCACGGCTTGCGCCGAGGCGTTCGAGTTTGTCGGGATGCCGGAGGGGCAGTTCATGCTCGCCGAGTGTTGTTTGTACCTGGCAGTTGCCCCAAAGTCGAACAGCACCATGGCCTACTTCGACGCCCTGCGGCACGTAGAAAAGGAGCAGACGGCCGATGTCCCGAACCACATCAAGGACGGCACGCGCGACAAAAAGGGCCTCGGCCACGGGGTCGGCTACAAGTACCCGCATGCGTACCGAGATGGCTACGTCGCCGAGCAGTATTTACCCAAAGGCATGCAGGGCCTGTACTTCTACGCCCCCCGAGACATCGGCTTCGAAGCGCGCATCGCTGCCCGCCTGGAGGTCCTGCGCGCCCGGGATGAGGAAGAGTCGATCGAGAAGCGCGTCAGGCGGTATATCGATGACGAGTAGAAGAGGGAGGGACGTGGATGGGTGGAAGCGTGGCTTGGATAGTTATACGTTATTGCTTAGTTTAACTTTTGTTAAACATTATTGCTCTATCGCGTCTACCGTTATGCCGCAGCGTGCTAAAATTCGAAAGTTTGGAGGGTCACTTGGGTTCATCTTGCCGAAGGAGATCGCAGAGTCCATGATGGTCCGCGAAGGAGACGAGCTGTATTTGACGGCAACATCGGAGGGCATGACGGCGACGCCGTTTGATCCTGATTTCGACGAGACGCTCGAAGACGCTCGGTCCTTCATGCGCACGCATCGCAATGCGTTCAAGAAGCTAGCCGAATGACCCGAACCGACAGCGAGCCGCGTTGGCTCGAGGAGCCGCTCGTGCGGTTTCTGCATCAGGAGTCCATTCGCCTGTTTGGCGGACTACCTGGAATTCGGGATGCCGGCATGTTGGCCAGCGCTCTCAACCGTCCGCGCGACAAATGGGGCTACGGCGGCGAGTCTGATCTGGAAACGCTGGCTGCGGCCTACGCATTCGGGCTGGCCAAGAATCATCCGTTTCTGGATGGCAACAAGCGCACAGCCCTCTTGTCCATTCGAGCCTTTCTGTTTCGGAACGGGTTGACGTTTGAACCCGGTGAGGCTGAAACCGTCGTCATGATTGAAGGCCTGGCAGGCGGAACGGTGAGCGAGTCCGAACTTGCCGAGTGGATTCGAGCAAGCGCACAGCCTAGCGATCCGTGAACGGCCTCAGCCATTCCACCAGGGTGACGTAGTAGGCCGGCGGGCGGCTCCAGCCCTGGTAGTAGCGTTGAGGCCACTCGCCTTCGCCGCGGAACCCGCTGGGTAGGCCGAGGCTGTGGTTTGCTTCGGGGAGTTCGAGAATGGTGACGTTCGGGTTGCCAGCGGTGGCGGCGCGTAGTTTTGGGACGTTATAGATGGGGTCGACGATGATGTCTTTTTCGCCGTAGACCGCCAAGATCGGCAGGTCGAGTTGACGGATGGCTGCTTCGGGGGCGCCGAATCCGGGCCGGCTACGGAAATAGGAGAGTTCGGGATGGGTCAGGTCTACAGGTTGATCGACGTACGGCCACCACCGACTATCTCGCGCTTCGTCCACGACCGGCTCGACGTCCGGCCACAGCGCACCGGCCTGCATGAGACGGACGAGCTCTTGGGTGTAGGCATCGGCGGCGGCGTAGTCAGAGGGCGTGAGCGTGGAGTCGCCGGCCTGTTGCATCAACGCCTGGATGACATGGCCCTGCTGCTCGGCCAGACCCTCCGCTGGCCCAACGATGGAGACCCAGAACCTGACATCTTCTCGTTCTGCAATCACGACCGGTGCCACCCACCCACCGGCACTGTTCGACAAGACGCCCACTCGGCTCGGGTCGATCTCTGGTTGGCCCGCCAGGAAATCGAGGTTGGCCCGTAGATCAGCGAAGCGCTCAGTGCTGGTGATGGTTTCGAAGGTGCCCGTCGAACTGCCGGTGCCTCGGGCGTCCAAGATGACCCCGGCAAATCCGATCCGGGCGAGCCGGCCGGCCATGTCGGCCATCGAGTAGCGCGTCGTGGCACCTCGGCCGGGCACATACGCGATGGCAGGGTGAGGTCCCGAGCCCTCGGGGAGGTACAGGAAACCGCCGAGTGTGTCACGGCCAGCCGGAACGCGCACCTCGCGCCGGCTGACCTCGGGCAAGGGGAAGTCGATGACTTTCTTCAGGAAGACCCGGGCGGTGACCGAATCGTCCTCCGTGATCGTGCCCAGCAGGTTGCCGGCTACAGGATCGTGGCGCAAATCCATCAGATCCCCAAACAAGGCCGTGCGGACATGCCCATCCTCGTAGCGAACCGACCCGATACGAAACCGCGAAAACCCGTTGTACGGCTGGGTCAGTGTTGCGGCGAGCGTGTCGGCCTCGATCCTCAACTCGAGATCGAACAGCGTCGGCGTGCCCTGTTCGATGTAGGCCCCCGACCAGCGTCCTTCGAGATCAGCCGGTGGCGTTTGTGCCCAGACGGGCAGGGCGAGGAGAACGAGCAGGACGTGTGGCAGGGTGGCTTTGTGGCGTTGTGGCATGTGTCAGGGGTACATGAAGTCTGGTAAACGAATGTAGGCAATAGAGCCGACGGTGAGTGCCTGTGCCCCTTGGCCCCTCCGGGCTAGAAAATTCTGATCGCTTTGCCGTTTCAAGAGCTTACAAGCCTAGTGATTCCAAGGCGACCCAGTAGGGGTTCAGCACGGGACCGAGCCGGCCGTCGACGCCAGGGCTCTCCGGGACGCCGGCGATGGGGCGGTTGCTGGTGAAGAAGAGCGCGCGGCCATCGGGTGCGAGTTCCGGGTGTGCTTCGCCGGCTGAGGTGTTCACGGCGGGCCCCAGGTTGGCGGGAGTGCTCCAGCCAGTTTCGGTGCGCCGGCTCAGGTAGAGGTCGGATTCCCCGAAGCCGCCAGGGCGCTCCGAGGCGAAGATTATCCACGACCCGTCCGGCGCGACGCACAGTCCTGACTCGTTATACCGGCTGTTGAGCGGGGCCGGCAGCAGTGTCGGTTTGTCCCAACCTGTCGCCGTGGGAGCCGCTGCGTAGAGGTCGCGCCGGCCTCCGCCGTCGTCGAGGCGTTCGGTCCAGAAATACAGGGTGCCCGTCGTGTCAGTGGCGGGTCCGGTTTCGTTGTGAACATAGCCTCGCTTGGCATTATCAGGCGTTTTGGGACGGTTGATCCCAGGGCTGTCGATGGGGGCAAACTGGCTCCACTCCACGCCGTCGGTACCGATGGGTGCAACCCACAGGTCGAAATCGCTCACGCGCGGATCCCTCGTGACCATCCGGTCTGGGTAGCCGTAGTGCCCGGGATGAGCCTTCGCAAAGGAGAGAAAAAAGCGTCCATCGGCGGAGATGTGAGGCCAGTCTACCCGCCAGTCTCGCGTGGCGTCGACCTCCTCTGGCTCGCTCCACCCGCCCTCGATGCGATGGCTGACGTACAGGCGTTGGTGTTGGCCGGGTTCCGGCGTGCGGTCTGGGTAGCGCCAGCGAGCGTAGTAAAGCGTGTTGTAGTCTGGTGTGAACGTGGGGGTAAAGCTCCAGTGGTCCTTTGCGATGACGCCTGGTTCGAAGCGCTCGGCTTGGGCCGGCGGATCTTGCGCCACCAGACTCTGAGCGAAGCCGGCGAGGGCAAACAAAACGAAGAGAAATCGGGACACGGACGGTGGAGGGTCGGGCAGGATCGGCTCTGCGATAGGTTTCGACGATGGGAAGTCAAGTACGCCGTATTGGATTCGCCCTCCCAGACTCGGACGCTGACCCGTGCTGATGCTGCGGCTAGCCGAGCGGAGGGTGCGTTCGCCGCTCTCGGTCACACGCCCTTCCATGCGCGGACGGCGTCGGCATATGTGCGGCTTTGGTTGAGGTGCGTCCCGTCGTGCAGGACGATGACGTGCTCGCCGTTGGGTTTAGGGAGCAGCCGGCTGATCCGGTCGGTGCGGACGATAGTGGAGCGGTGGATGCGGAGAAACCGATCGGTGGGTAGCCGGCGGAGGAGGTTCGTCATGGTCTCGCGGAGCAAGTGCGTGCGCTCCCCCACGTGGAAGACGACGTAATCGCCGGCCGCCTCGATCCAGTCGATCTCCTCGGTGCGGATGACGACGAGCCGGCCGTTCTCGCTCACCAGAAACGGCGCTTCGGCTTGCTTGCGCCGGCCGATTTCGCCCAGCAGATCATCCACGCGCCGTTGCAGCCGCTCCGTTTCCCCGATGCGGCGGATGCGCTCCACGACGTACTCGAATCGGTCGTCGTCGATCGGCTTGAGCAGGTAGTCGAGGGCGTGCGCACGGAAGGCGTCGAGCGCGTAGTGATCGTAGGCCGTGACGAAGACCGTGACGGGCCGCTCCGAAGCCGGCAGGGCTTGGAGCACGTCGAATCCATTTAGGCCCGGCATTTCGATGTCGAGAAAGAGCAGGCCGGGCGCATGCTCTGCGATGGCTCCGAGCGTGTCCCGTCCATTCGCGCATTCCGCTACGATCTCGAACCCGCCGGCTTGGTAGAGGCGGGCACGCAGCCCACGCCGGGCGAGCGGTTCGTCATCGGCGATCAGGGTGCGGATCATCGCTGGTTGGTTACGAGGGGGTGAGGGTCGAGCGCTCCATCGGTAGACGTGACCCGCTGAAACGGAAAACGCAGATCGGCGCGGGTCCCGCCGCCGTCGACAGGCGCGAGATCGAGCTGCGCCTCGCGTCCGAACTGAGCGTCTAGCCGGCGGCGCGTGTTGGAGAGCCCGACACCGGCTTCGTCTGCCAGATCACGTTGCGAGTGATGCCGAAAGCCCGTTCCGTTGTCTTCAATCCGTACATGGAGCCGCAGGCCATGCCGGCGCGCCTCGATTGCGAGCCGCCCCCCCTGCTCCTTCGGGCCGATCCCGTGCCGGAGGGCATTCTCCACGAGCGGTTGAAGCAAGAGATTCGGTACGCCGGCTTCGAGGGTGTCGGCATCGGCATCGATGTGCACCGAGAGCCGGTCGCCAAATCGGATCTGCTCGATCGCCAGGTAGCGGCGGACGTAATCCAGCTCCTGTGCGAGCGGAACTAGATCGGTTTCCGGCGCATCGAGCGTGAGCCGGAGGAAGTCGCCCAAGCGAGCGATCATCTGCCGCGCTTCCCGGCCTTTTTCCTCGACCACGAGGGTCGATATCGCGTTCAGCGTGTTGTGCAGGAAATGCGGATTGAGCTGATAGCGGAGTGCCCGGAGCTCAGCTTCGCGGCGAAGCGCATCGGCTTCCAGGGCTTGCTGCTTCGCCTGAACGAGCGCCTGGTACGTTCGAATGCCGAAGTAGAGCACGCTCCATGCGATGAGGACGAAGGCGTGATAGAGCGTGCCGCTGAGCACCGCCGGCCGCACGACCTCGATGCTGAGCGCATCCGCCAGGGACCACGCCGTGAGGTGGTACGCGGCCGTCCACCCAAGCGCCGCCACAAACGAAAGCGCCGCGATGAGCCCGAGCGTCGGTAGCGTCAGATGAGCCGGCCGGCGGCGATAGACGTGCCGCAGCCCCACCGTCACCACGATCCCGAGCAGCGCCATCGGCACCTTGTGCACCGCGAGATACGGGAGCGAGTGCACCCCTACCCGCGACAGCATCATCGCGACGGCGAAGAGCGCCCAGCCGGCGAACTGGAGAGGCCAAAATCGGAGAGCGGGCATGGTAGGAAACGGTTCAGAGCAGGCTGCAGAACGAAGGTAGGGGTTTCGCAACACCCCCAGGGCCGGCTCGGCGCAGCATCCGCACGGGCCGGCGCACATATCGAGATGGCATCTCCTGGGGATGGCATCTCCGGAAGATGAGTACACTTGCTGGGCGGTCGAACACTGCAAACGGGGCTGTTCGAGCCGCCCAAGGTGCAAGAGAGGGGGACCGATCTCCCGGAGATGCCATCTTTGGAAGATGCCATCTCCATATGTATAGGTTACGCGGTGCCTACTTCTTTCGTCCTGCCGGGCACGTACCTTCCCTGTCGTCCCTCGCTTAACCCCGCCACTGCGTCGTCACTGTGTCCGTTCTCGATACCGAAATCCAGTTCTTCCCCGGCGTCGGCCCCAAACGGGCGGAGGCATTTGGAAAGGTGGGCGTCAAGACGTTTCGGGATCTGCTCTACTTCTACCCGCGCCGGTATCTCGACCGCTCCACCGTTACCCCCATCCGCCAGCTCGGCGACGCGCCCGGGGGCGTCACGGTCGTAGGAACGGTCACGCGGACCAACATGGTCTTCGCCGGCCGCAAGCGCTTCGAGGTCATTCTCGAAGACGGCAGCGGCGGCCGGCTCAAGGGCGTTTGGTTCAACCGCGCCGGCTGGATCGCTAAGGCGTTCAAGCAGGGCGACCGCATCGCCATGCACGGCACACCGCAGCAGTATGGCCGGCAGTTCTCGATCGTCCATCCCGACTTCGACAAGCTCGACTCCGACGGCCCCAGCCTCGAAACTGGCCGCATCATTCCGCTTTATCCAGGCGGATCAGGGCTCGAAAAGGTAGGGCTCAACAGCCGGTCCATCCGCCGGCTCGTCTACCGGCTCATCAAGGAGCACGGCTTAGAAATCCCGGAAGTCCTTCCCGAATCGATGCGGACGGACCATCAGCTCATCGACGGCCGGGTGGCGCTCCGGGCGATGCATTTT
>JBCDHV010000044.1:0-13228 GCA_038749615.1 Bacteroidota bacterium | reverse complement strand
GTCCGATTCGACGTACTCGCGCAAGGCGGAGCCGTGCTCAAAACGGTTGAGGCCAACCAGAGCGCGGATGACTCTGTACTGAACCTCAGCGACATCGACGCTGCTCAACATCCGTTTATCAAGCTCAGAGCGGTTCTCACGGATACGACGCGTACCTCGACGCCTCAGCTCGACCGATGGTACGCGACCTACGAATCCGTTCCAGAGTTGGTACTGGACCCCGCGACGTTCAAGGTCTCGGCAGACAGCCTCCAGGAAGGCGAACTGGTTACGCTCACGGGTACGCTGACGAATATCAGCCCGTATGCAGCCGGCGAAGTGACCATCACGTACCAGATTACGGATCAAGACAACGTGACGCAGACCGTTGGGGTCGACACGCTCAGTGCCTTCGATGCCTATGCAGACGCCGGATTTGACCTGGAAGTGAACACTCTCGGTCTTGCCGGCCCCTACATAGTCCAAGTCGATGCCCGGCAGAGCGGCGGAGCTGCAGAACCCTTGGCCTACAACAACACCGCGTTCAGCCGCTTCTTCGTCTACAAGGATAACGCGGCACCGACCTACTCGATCACGATCGATGGCACGGCGTACCCGAGCGATCCGAGGGTTATCCGTACGACAACGGACGAATCGCTTCCATTCATCAACTCGCGGCCGACGATCGAAGTGGTTTTGCGCGATGAGAACCCTTACCTCGCGCTGAGCGACACGTCGTTCGTGACGATGGAACTCGATGGGGAGAAACTCAGCTTCAGCCGGCCGGACGTTCAGTTCGTGCCTGGTACGCTTGAGAAGAATGAAGCACGGGTGATCTTCACGCCTGAGTTTCGGCGGGACACCACCCACACCCTCATCCTCTACGCGGAAGATGCGTCCGGCAACAGCAACCCCACGTTCGACGAACCCTACCAAGTCAACTTCCGGGTCTCGCCCAATCCGTCGGTGAGCACGCTCTACCCCTACCCGAACCCGATGAATACGCGCACGACGTTCGCCTTCCGGCTACTCGGCGCAGATCCCGGGCTCGTGGACGACTTCCGCATCCGCATCTACACGATCAACGGCCGGCTCATCCGGGAATTCGACTTGGTCGAAGATCCTTCGACGCTGGATGGCGGTGCGCTGCGTATCGGGTGGAACAAGGTGGACTGGGACGGGACCGACCAAGACGGCGACTTGATTGCGAACGGGGTCTACCTGTACAAGGTCTTCCTGCGGGCCGATGGCAAGGAGCTGGAGGTCAACAACGATTCTGGAATTGAAAAGCTCGTCGTGATCCGCTGATTCCTCCGGGTGATTTGATTCAAACGGGCAGCCTCCAAGTCGAGGCTGCCCGTTTTTGTTTGCGCCGCTCATGGTGCATATCCTCTCCCGCCCACAAATCGACAGCTCTCACGTTTACCCCTTATGCTCTTTCCGATTGGCGATGACGACCGGAAGCTATCCAAGCCAGCCCTTGTTACCTGGGCGCTCATTGCGGCCAATGTTCTATTGTTCGCGTATCAGAACGCCAATCCGAGTTTCACCTACGGGTGGAGCGTCGTGCCGGCGGAAATCACTTCAGGGGTTGATCTCGTTGGATCGGAATACGTGAACGCCGGCGGTCAACGCATCGAAATCCCGCAGACGCCAGGACCTACCCCCATTTACCTGACGCTCATTAGCTCCATGTTCATGCATGGCGGCCTCATGCACATCGCCGGCAACCTGCTCTACCTCTGGATCTTTGGCGACAACGTGGAGCACCGGTTTGGCGGCAGCCGGTTTTTGTTGTTCTACCTCGTCAGCGGGCTCGCCGGCACGTTTGCCCAGATCTATCTCGATCCGGCGAGTGTCATTCCCAACCTGGGAGCTTCAGGGGCCATCTCTGGCGTCTTGGGAGCCTACCTCGTGCTCTTTCCGCGTAACCGCGTCAACGTCGTCTTTTTCATCAAGGTCATTGCCCTGCCGGCCATTCTTGTGATTGGGTTCTGGGCCGTCTTCCAGTTTATCAACGGATACGGAGCCATCGCAGCCACAGAAGAGACAGCTGGGGGAGTCGCCTACGGCGCTCATATCGGAGGCTTCATTGCCGGCGTCGTGATGGCCTTGGCTGTCCGTGGCTCGACGAAGGAGCGTGAATCGGACATCCTCGCCCGCACGGCCCAACGTGATCCTCGTTCCCGCCGCCTATGGCGGTAGATCCGGGAATCTCCGGGATCTATCTAAACGAGAAAAGGCCGGCCCTCCAGAGGGGGCCGGCCTTTTCTGTACGCTCAACAGAGGGCTACTTCAAGCGGAAGCGGATGGGAAGCGAGAACTTTACCTTCACCGGCTTACCGCGCTGACGGCCCGGCTTGAACTTGGCGGTACGAACGGCCCGGAGGGCTTCTTCGTCACAACCAGCCCCGATACCCTTGGCAACAGCTGCGTTGGTGACATTTCCGTTCTCGTCCACAATGAACTGCACGAAGACCGTGCCTTCAACGCCAGCTTTCTTGGCGATCTCAGGGTACTTGATCTTCTTCTGCAGTTCGGCGAGGCCGCCGATCAGCTCTGGCATTTGCTCGACGACCACGAAGATCTCGGGCTCAGGCTCCTCTTCCTCAGCGGGAGGCGGAGGCGGAGGCGGCAGGTCTGCCGGCTCGTCAAAGTCGATTTCAGAGTCGATGTCTAGCACCTCGTCTTCCAGTTCGGAATCGTCAGGGACTTCGACAGGGACGGGTGGGCGTGGTGGGGGTGGGGGCTTCTCGACCTGCTGCGTTTGCTCGATGTCTTCCATCTCGACGACGATCGTCTCCTCTTCAGGAATGACGAACTCGCTCTCGTTGGTGAAATCGAAACGGAACGCGAGGATAAGCAGGCCCAAAGCCGCGGCCATCCCGATCTGGACGAAGAGCGGGTACTTCGCACGAAGGTCCGCTCCTTTCGTTTTGCGTAAGGCCATAATAGATTTGGATTTGGGAAGTTAGTCCGATACGGTCGGTAACGCACGAACTGGAGGGGGTGATCAATGTACGAAAGCGGCGCGATTTTTCAAGCCGGCCGCGATCCCGGCTCCGGTCCCTGCGTTGGACGTGTTCGATAATTAGACACAGCAGGACTCAAAAAGTTACCCCTATGACCCTCTACGCCGTCATCATGGCCGGTGGAGTTGGCAGCCGGTTCTGGCCGCAGAGCCGCGAAGCACACCCGAAACAATACCTCAATGTCTTCGGCGATGCGTCGCTCATGCAGGCCACGCTCGGCCGGCTCTCGGGGCTCGTCCCCCCTGAACGCTGCTTCGTCGTGACCAACAAGAGCCACGTCCAGAAAACGCAGCGCCAGCTGCCAGCCGTGCCGGCTGGCAACATCCTTGCTGAACCCATGCGGCGCAATACAGCCCCCTGCATTGCCTACGCGGCGAGCCGGATTGCGCATATCGACCCAGACGCAACGCTCGTGGTCTTGCCAGCCGACAGCGTCATCTCTGACGTCGAGCGGTTTCATCAGGCGCTCCGAACGGCAGCTGAAGCCGCACAGACCACAGGCCGGCTCGTGACGCTGGGGGTAGAGCCATCGCGGCCGGAGACCGGCTACGGATATATTGAGTACGACCGCTCCGCTCGCCTCCATGCTGGCCACGAGCATGAGGCTTTCCAAGTCAAGCAGTTCCGCGAGAAGCCGGACCGTGAAACGGCACAGCACTTCATGGAGGCCGGCACGTTTCTATGGAACAGCGGCATGTTCGTCTGGCGCGTAGGATCTGTTCTGGACGCCTTTGCTACCCACCTGCCCCGCGTCTACGACGCGTTTGCCCCCGTCCGGGCCGGGGCTCATGATCCAGGTACCGTCGAAGCGGGTTTCGAAGCAAGCCCGAGCGTATCCGTCGACTACGGAATCATGGAGCATGCCGGCGATGTCGCCGTCGTCCCAGTCGATTTTGGATGGGATGATCTGGGCGACTGGCGCGCAGTGTATGACCTGAGCCCGAAGGATGCCCGCGGCAATGCACTCGATGCAGATGCCGTGGCCGTGGATTCGACCAACTGCTTGGCCCGAACCGCAAACGGACGCTACATCGCCCTCGTGGGCGTCGACGATCTACTGGTCGTGGACACACCCGATGCTCTCTTGGTCTGCCACAAGGATGCTACACAACGCATCAAAACCATCGTCGAGCAACTACGCGAGACGCACCCCGGTCTCGTCTGACGCACCTGAGGCCCGAGCCTGCTGCCTGGCCATGGCGTCAAAAATAACCGACGACCCCAGAAGGGCCGCCGGCTGCTCTCCACCTTCGTCGCTAGGCGAAGCATGCCAAGATTGCTCCCGGCATGCCGAAAAGGTAGGCTGCAACCTGGGGCTTCCAGCTAGCACCAAAGATTGATTCGGCTAGGCCTTTCAATGGATGTGACAGGTCAGTTCGGCTACTTCGGCCCCAGGAGAACTTGGCTTGGCCAACCTAGCCGGCTAAATGCGTCTATCACGTCTCCCGGTTCCAGCTGGCCAAGCGTCAACCGTTTCGTCCCCGCCTGATGCGTAACGAAGAGGCTCTCCTGCGTCGCTTCGACGGAAACGACTTGCTCCCGCTCTATGGTCCGTACCGGACCAACAGACCCGAGCTCTCGCGCCCACCTGACCTGAGCCTTAGTCACAGTAACACGTTCCACACCTGAAACCATCCAGACTACAGGGAGCAGAAGAGCGGCCTCCCCGGCCCCCCACACCCAGAGCCAGGCACGCAAGAAGGCCCGCCCTGCCTCTTCCGTGTCCACTCGGAAAAGCATCAGGATGGCCGAGACGCCGGCTAGCGTCCAAAACACTAAGCAGCCGGCTAACAAGATCATGAGCACTCTCGACCGCGGAGCCGGTACCTTGATCTCGAATTGATCGTCGCGTTCGTACAACGTCGCCATTGGCTTCAGTGACAGATACAACAAAAAAGCCCGCTCCTCCTGTGAGAAGCGGGCTTGGACATTCGGGCGAGGCGACTTAGGCGTCGAGCCGCTGCACGTCCTGTGCGCTGAGGCCTTTCGGGGTTTGCTCAACCTCGAACGAGACGCTTTCGCCTTCGCGGAGACCTTCGTCCCAGCCGAGGCCGGTGACTTGGCTGCGATGAACAAAGACATCACGTCCTCCTTCGGCCGGAGCAATGAAGCCGTAGCCTTTCTCGACGTTAAACCATTTTACGTTGCCGCGTGGCATATGTACTACCTGTACTGTAAGGGCTTGCCCCACTCGATCTGGATTACCCAGGATGTGGTGGTGGAGCAAGGTATTGAGAGTGTAGAGAAAGCAGTAATACGGAAAAGTAGCCGGAAGGTTCAGGGCAAGCTTCTAAGAACACCGCTTCTCTCCCACTCGCTTATCATTTCGTGTGCCCAGACCGTCGCATTGGCCGGCACATTCGGACAAGCCTGGGTTCGCCTACACAGAGAAATCCCGCGGTGAGATCCGCCGGCTCAGCCATGTGGGCGCGCGCTCCTGCCACACACCGAGGACGTCGTAGTGCCCCATCACCTTTGCTTGCAGCTCTTCCACCGTATCGTTCGTGACCAAGAAACGCGGGATGTGGAAAGGACTGCGGCCGAGCGGCACCGCTCGAAACGCAACGGACGCTGCAGACGAATGCCCGAGACGCTGCACGAGATCAGCATGCGCTTGCGTGTAGTGCCGGCCGACCTTTCCGAAGGGATAGGCAAAGCTGCTCATGGACTGGCCTAGTGCGTCTTCGAGCCATTTTTTTGAACGCTCTAAGTCATCCGCTGCTGCATCCAAGCTCATCCGTGTGAGGTTCACGTGTGCCCAGGTATGCGCCCCGAACTGGTGCCCAGCTGCCTGCATCTCTCGAAGTTGATCCACGCGCATGGGCTCCACGCTTGCCCGGTCCGTACGGCGTAGCGCTTGGCAATGCGCAATTACAGCCTCATCTCGCGCGATCAGACCGGCGGTCAGAAAAAACGTCGCCGGCACTTTGTAGCGTTCTAAGATGGGAAACGCAATCTCGTAGTTGTCCGCGTAGCCATCGTCGAACGTGACGGCGACGGCTGGGCACGTCCGGGACGCATCCTCTGTAGCCGCCAGGACATCGGCAAACGAAATCACGTCGGTGTGTGCACGCAGCCAGGCGAGGTGCGCCTCAAACTGCTCGGGGCGGACCGATGCGGCTGAACTGGACCCGTGCACGGAATGATACGTGAGCACGACCACCCGCCGCTGAACCGGGCCGGCTGTCCACGCTCCGAGCGTGGGGATCACTCGGTGCTTCAGGAACTGCTTCATGGTGATGCTGCTGCTTCATTCGCGCTGATGCCCAGCACGCGAGCGTAGGCCGCTTGGGCCTCTCGCGCAATCGCCGGCCAGTTCAGATTCCGCTCGGCATAGGTACGGCCCCGCTCACCCATCGCCGCCCATTCTGCTTGTCGAGCGAGAAGCGTCTTCAGGCCGGCCACGATGGAATCGACGTCTGGCGAGACGACCACCCCACAGTTGGCCTGCCGTACGTGCGGTGCGATACCGGCCTGGTCAGACACCAGGACAGGCCTCTCAGCGATCATCGCTTCGAGAACGGAGAGTCCAAACCCCTCGTATCTGGAGGGGCAGCAGAACACGTGGTACCCCGACATGACTTGCGCCGCCGGCTGATCGTACACCGGATCGAGTACCTGAAACCGGCCAGGCAGAGCCATGCCCTGCTTTCGGAGTGCGTCGGCATCACCCCAGTCCGGCCCCTGTAGCGTCAACGAGACTTGCGGAACCCGCTCGCAGGCCTCAACGAGCACATCGAGGCCTTTCGTGAAGGCATCAATGCGCCCAAAAAAGAATAGCGACGGTTCCCGGTCTGGAAGCGACTGCGCCGGACAGACATCAGCAGCCCGAAACCCGTTGGGGACTTCGATCCGAGGTGTGGTGATACCGAGTGTTTCGAGATACTCCCCTTGCAACGGAGCAAGAACCTGAATGGCCGTTGCCCCCTGCAGGGTCGGGCGCTCTGCGAGGTGCCAGAAGGCTCGTTTCTTGAGCCAGCCCCGGCGAAAGACGTGCGGTGCGTAAGGGGTATGTGGGGCCACCACGTAGGGCCGGCCCATGCGCCGGCACCATCGTGCGAGCGTGCCCAGCCGGGGCGAAAACATCCCGTTGAGCACCAGCAATCCCTCAGCTGGCTGCTCGGCGAGGTAGGTGCGCATCTCGGGTTGCCGGCCCCACCGATCCCGGGGAAAGCTCTCCACCCGGTAGCCCGCGTGATGGGCAGTCTGGCGGCGCTCATGCTCGGCTAGCACGACGATCTCGTTCCCCTCATCGGCCAGTGCCGAGGCCAAGCCGTGGACCGCCTTCGCCGTGCCTCCAACCAGCGGAGACCCGCTTGGGGGGAAATGTTCGAGATAAAAGTGGAGACGCATGTTCGCTCAGCAAATGGACCAGCAGCTCGTCGGTAGATCCTGGAGGCGGCTTACATCGCACGTATCTTGCGCGTTCTGTTTAAGCCCTATCCGTTTGTCGTTGCATTCCGGGGTCCGCGCAGAAGGAAGGTCCACAGGATGGCCAATTCTACGGCCATCTGGACGAGAAACGACACGATTGCACCGAACACGCCGTACTCGAGAACCAGCCAAAGCCCAACCGTGAGCGCGACCCCAGCCGAACATAGGTACGTCCAAAACACGCTAGCGGGATACTCGAGCGCCCGTAGCGCCGTTCTCGAAATCGTCCCGAAAGCCGACACGAACGGAAGCGCACCGACCCACCACAGCAGGCCGGCATATTCCATAAACTCGCCCTGGTAGAGCCACAACATGAGCGGCTCCCCGAAGAACCCGAGGACCATCCAATAGACGAATGTGCCGGCACTCATCAGGCCAAGCATGCCGAATGTGGTCTGCCAGAATGTGTCGTTGCGCCTCGCGCGGACCAACACGGGAATCAGCAGCACAGACAGAGCGGCATATACCTGCACCACCGGCATGATGAAGTTCTGCAACGCCTTCAAGGCTCCACTAGCTGCGATGGTAGCCGCAACCGGGAGAATCAGGAACGAGAGATAGCCCGGCACCCATTCGAGCATGCCCGTGGCTGATGCCCACCGGCCGTACGCCCAGTGTTGCGTGAGGACATCCGCGCGGAGTTCACTCGCCGTCGCGTGGCCCAGCACCGGCTGAGCCGGCTCTTCGGTCTCAGCCTCTTCATCCCAACGGTTGATCCGGAAGAGCATCAACATCACCGCTGGCAGAGCAGCGCCGGCCATAGCGGCGAGAGCCGTGGCGGGATTGAGCAAGCCAGCTTGATGCAACCCCCAGGCAATGAGCAGTTGCGCTACCAGATACACCGCACCGGCTTCAGCGGCCCAACGAATCTGAAACACCACGTAGCACGCCCGGCGCACGAGCCACAGCAAAAGCAAAAACGGCATCGAGAGCGCCAGGGCCACGAGAGCCGGCCCAACGAGCGGCCATCCGTTTGCCCACAACACTCCACCCACGCTTCCTACCAGAACCCCGAGGGCAACGGAGACGAGCGCGTGGCCCCGCAGCAGCACCTGAAGGTAGCGGTGAAACACGCCAGCATAGCGCCCCGGCCCGAACACCAACATGGGCTCGGTCAGCAACCCGGTGTGGACCGCGCCGGCTAACAGAAACACCGTAAACGCAACCGTGAAAGCCCCGTACCACGCCTCCCCGATCCACTGGACAAGCAGAATGTTGAGGAGAAAGTTAGCGCCGGCAAACAACGCCTGATCCAGAACCGTCCAGGCTCCCTTGTCCAACCACGGCCGGAGACGGCTGAGCAGTTGGGCGGTCGGGCGGTTGGGCGGTTCGCTCACGTTGTTCGCTGTCGGGGAAGGCATGGGGATACGCTGCGGCAATCTCGGCACGGAGCGGCAAGACGGCCTTTACGATCTAACCCGCCGCACCACAGCGAGCAAAGCGAGCGTCCTGTCCAACGGCCCAACCAAACCGGCGAGCGTCCTACCTACCAACCTACCGGGTCAAGATGTCGATCGCGAAGATGATCGAGGCGGCTCCGTTGAGGACGGTGAGGACGTCACGCCAGCCGAAGCCCTCTTTTTCGATGACTTCGACGATGAGCGCGTCGCCATCCTGAAGATCGGGATAGAGCCGGGGTTGGGTGACCGTTTCCGTCAGATTGGCTTCGAAGACCGGCAGATTCTCGTACGTGTTCGGGCGGTACAGGCGCACCATTACCGTCACGTCCGTGTTGCTGCTCCGGGCGGTCAGCGCCGGCCCGCCGGCAAGCGACATCACCTGCCCGAGGTTCGTGCCTTCGCCGATCTCGTACAGACCCGGCGTTTTGACGGCACCGAGCACTTCCACCTGAACGGTGCGCATGCCTGGCGTGGGAATAAACTTGAAGTACTGCCCACTGGTGCTAATCAACTCTTCGACACGCCCAAACACCTGGGCCGATGCCAGCGGGGCTACCGCGAGCGTGAGAAACAAGATGAGCGTGAGCCGGCGGCTAAACGTCGACATGAGAGAACCTCCTTTGGTTGGTTGGGCGGTTGGGTTGGTTGGGTGGCTGAACGTCCGGAGAGCTATCAGCATCTATTGTGCGCCCAGCCACAGTGAAGCCACAGCGAAACCACAGTGAGCGCAGCGAGCGAACCACCCAACTAGCCAACCATCAAGCTTCTAGCTTCCGGCGGTAGCCGTAGCCGTAATCGAGGGCGTAGCTGTACGTGTAGGGGTTTTTGTACCCGAGCATCGTCTTCGGCGCGTACCGGTTCAGCACCGTACCAATGACGCGGCCTCCGTTCGTTTGCAACTCGCTCAGCACGTGCTTGTGCGCGTCCGCGTCGGTGTTGCCGGCGGCCACGACCACGACGGTCGCGTCGCAGTTCGGGGCGAGTTGGGTGGCGTCGGTTTTCATGAGGACGGGCGGCGTGTCGTAGATCACGACATCGAAGTAATCCTTCAGCCGCGTCATGATGCGCTGCATCTCCTTCGAGCCGAGGCGCTTGGTTGCATTGTCCACCGGCACAGGCGAGGTGATGGCGTACAGGTTTTCGATGCCAGTCTCGAACCACCGCTTGTCGACGTGCGGCCGGCTTTGCGTAATCAGTTCATTGAGCGACCGGCCCGACTTCCAGTCGAGGTACTCGTGCAGGATCGGCCGGTGCAGGTCGGCATCGATGATGATGGTGCGTTTGCCGGCAGCAGCGGCCGTTATCGCCAAATTGAGCGCCGTCGTGCTCTTGCCGGCTTCGGGTTCGGAGCTGGTCACTAGCACGCTCTGCCCCCCTTGCTTGGGCAACAGCATCTGCATGTTGATGTAGAGCCGGCGGTAGGCGTCGGCGACCGGTGAGAGCGGGTTCAGGAACGGAATGAGCGTCGTCCGGAACGCGCGGTCACGGATGACGAAGCGCTCTTCGTCGTTGAAGTCCTGCTTGATCGTCGGCTGCAAATCGGGGATGACGCCGAGGATACCCATATCAGACGCCTCCAGGTCTTCCGGCGAGTAAATCCGCGAGTCCAGTTTGTGCCGGCCGATGGCCGTGACGAGCCCGAGCATCAGGCCCATCAGGGCACCCAGCACGTAGTTGCGGCCTCGGTTCGGGCGGACCGGCTTCTCCGGCACACGAGCCGGGCGAATCACCCGCGCCTGCCCGATCTCAGATTCTTCCGCGATGCGGACTTCCTGTAGGTTGCTCGCCAGATACGTGTAGCTCTGCTCGGCAAGCATGCGAGAGCGCTCGAGTTGAGCGAGTTGCATCGACTGACTCGGGATGCGTTGGAGTTTGCGGTTCGCGTCTCCGAGGTTGACGTTGAGGGCGCTGATCTGAGCTTCTACGCCACTGATGGCGGCCCGCTCTTTGGCGATCTCCCGGGTCAACTGGGCGACGTAGGACGCACCGCCCCCGCCGGCCGCTGCCGTTCCCTCACCGCCGGCCGGAGCCGCACCGGCGGCACCGCCCGACTCACCCGTCGCCGCCACATTGTCGACGTATTGCTGAGAAAGCTCGCGCACGCGCGCGCGGGCTTCTTCTGCTTGCCGGCGCAGGCGTTGGAGATCCGGATCGGCGGTGTCTTGCCGGAGGCCCGGATTGGCTACATAAATTTGTTCGAGGGTCTGCTCCAGCTGTGCCACGCGCTCTTGCTTCTGCCGAAGCTCGGCGCTGGTGCCGGCCGCCATGCTCTCGACGAGCCCGGGGCGAACCTGTTCGAGGTTTCGTTCGAGCTGCTCGACGCGGGCGAGGCGCGAGGCCAAGTCGACATTCGCCTGATCTCGCTGGGCTTCGAGCTGGACGTACTGTGCGACGGTCAGCCGGGCACCTTCGTCGAGCGCAACGGCGTCGCGCCGGCTCAGGTAGTCGCGGATGTCACGTTCGAGCGTTTCGAGTTCACCTTCACGGGCGTCGATTTGCTCTTCGAGAAACTCGCGGGAGGCCACGATGCGGGCTCGGCTGGATTCGCGGGCCAGCTTGGTGTACTCCTCGGCGTACGTGTTGGCCATCAGAGCCGTCTCCTCGGCAATGGGGCCGCTCGAGGTAATCGTGATCGACCGCCCTTCACTGCCGATATGGATGAACTCTTCCTGCAACCGGACGGCGAGGTCCATGTCCGTCACGGGCCGAGGATCAGCCTGCCGGCCTAGCAGGCTCGCAATGAAGCCTGGTTTGGGCGGTGCCTTGAAAAGCGAAAGCGTGTCGCCGGTAGACGGGAGCACGGCCAGCTGACGCAGGCGGTCGACGGTCCGTTCGGCGATTTCGAGCGACTGCGACAGGATGAGAGCTTGCGTCGATCCATCTGCCGAGAGCCGGCCGGTACCGACGTAACCGAGCGCCAACGCATCATCGACCCGGGCTGTGGGCTTGGCTTCGTCCACCAAGAGCACGGTGTAGGACGAATATTCGCGAGGGAGAATGGCCGTGTAGACGACGGCGAGGATGAGGACTACCGCGAAGACGCCGGCGATCAACCATTTGCCGCGCCGGACGACATCGAGGACTTGAGTAACCGACCGCCGGATGTCGAAAGCTTGGGGCTGGCCAACAAACGGTTCTACCTGGAGAGGGTAGCCGGCTGGCTGGGGCACGTCGTTTCGGGCATCGCGGCCGTTGCGTACGATTCCGTTTTGCATGGTAAGCGGGTTGCAGAGGCCCATGTCGCGCAACAAGAGCGCTGGAGGCAGGCCGAAAAGGTGAAGACGACCTCGCGTTACCACGAGCGCCATTCAACCATCTCAGTCGTCTCAAACGCGCGACGCTGCAGAAAGGGAAGGATCCGAAATCCAGTCTCAAAACCGGACAAGCCGGCTGAACTGGGGTGAGATAATACGGTTCGCTCACTGACTTTCCCTTGCCCAGCCTCACATTTAGGCTGAAAATCTATACTTTTATGAACAAAAGATGAACCGGCACGCGCCTTGTTTTGACAGGGGGTGCGAGGAGCATAAAACATCTTCGTCACGAAGCGCTCGATTCCGAACTGTGCCTTGGGCCGAGCGCGATCGACCGAAGACCCGGCTGCTCACCGGGACCAAACAGGAGGACACCACTGTGCCACACTTTAATCACGTCATTTCGTCTGTCATCGGCGATCAACCTGACCGTGTTGCGGTCCGGGATCTCGTCGAAGAGAGCCACAAGTTCGCCATGGCTTACTTGTGGAAGAAAGTCCGCCAGCAGCGGCTCTTGACGGACATGTTTCGCCTCAGCGTCGAGGACCTAGCGCTCGACTGTATCGCAGATCTTTTTCAGCGCGACGAAGAAGGCCGTTTCAACCAGATTGCCACGTACTTCGAATCTGTGAAGTGGGAAGATTTGGACGAAGCCGGCTTGCAAATCGCCCTTCGCCGGCTCGTGTTCAGCAAGGTCAACGAAGGCCTCTTCCGCCGCTACCGCGAAGCTGATCCCAGCCTGGCCAAGATCATCCGCAACCTGAAGAATGCTGCGAAGGGTTCTGATCAGGTCTACCTGGACCGCCAGCGCCGCGAGTTGATGATCGTCGCCGAAACCGGCGATGCCGAGCAGGAAACGCTGCCAACCGCTCCGGTCGACGTACTGGAATCCCACCTGATCGCCTATCTGAGCAGCTCCGACTGTGACTCCCTCAAGCAGGTGGTAGCCGGCTTCGTCGACTTCGTAGCGTGCAACCCGTACTACGGTAACGCCTTCCCCGTCTCCGACTTCGCGCAAGTCGTCCGCGCTGCCTTCGTTCACCTTGGCGAGGCCGTGGAAGATCGCGACGAAGAGACCTTCCTCCCTGGCGTCGTCCAACAACGCATCGACCTCGTCGTCGAAGCCGTC
>JBCDHV010000043.1:0-13240 GCA_038749615.1 Bacteroidota bacterium | reverse complement strand
TAGCCGTGCGACTCACAGTGCGTCTGCACTGCCTCGCCAATGTCACCGAGCCGCCCTCCGACGCGTGCACGCTCGACGCCACTCATCAGTGACTCGTACGTGACGCGGCACAAGGCGGCCGTTTCCGGAGCCAACTCGCCCACTGCAAAGGTGAACGCGCTGTCGCCGTAATACCCGTCGAGCACGACGCCGCAATCGACCGAAATCAAGTCGCCCTCTTGCAGTTCGTACCCACTGGGAAAGCCGTGCACCACCACGTCGTTGACGCTGATGCACAGCACACCGGGAAACGGCACGTACTTCCGACTGAACTGGTACCCCTTGAACGCAGACGTAGCGCCGTGCGCTTTGATGAAGGATTCCGCGATGCGGTCGAGCTCGGCCGTTTTGACCCCAGCAGATACGTTACGCCCCACTTCGGCCAGGGTTCGGCCGACGAGGTCTGCGCTCCGCCGGAGCTTATCAATTTCTCGCGAACTCTTCAGGTGTACCATAGTCGTGAGGACGCGCTATCGACGCCGGCTGCGAACGCGGCCCGAGCGCATCAGGCCATCGTAGTGGCGCATCAGCAGGTGGGACTCGATCTGTTGGAGGGTGTCGAGCGTTACGCCAACCATAATCAGCAGGCTCGTGCCGCCGAAGAACGTGGCGAAGGCGGGAGACACGCCGATGGCGTTGGCAATCGCCGGCATAATGGCTACGAAGCCCAGGAAAATGGAGCCAGGTAGCGTGATCCGGGTCAGGATGTTATCGATAAACTCGCTCGTCTGCTTGCCCGGCCGAATGCCCGGGACGAAGCCCCCTTGCCGCTTCATCGTGTCTGCCATCTCCTTCGGGTTCACCGCGATAGCCGTGTAGAAGTAGGTGAAGAAGACACAGATGAAGAAGAAGATGATCGAGTACGTTACCCCGAAGAAGTCGTTGAAGATCAGCCCGACTTGTTGCCAGAACGAGCTCTCAGGAAAGAAACTCGCGATGGTCGACGGGATGAACATGATCGACTGGGCGAAGATGATCGGCATCACACCGGCAGCGTTGACGCGGAGCGGCAGGTACTGCGTGGCACCACCGTAGACCTTCCGGCCAACGACGCGCTTGGCGTACTGCACCGGCACCCGGCGCGTCCCCTGCGTCACGTAGACGATTCCAGCGGTAATGAGCGCCAGGAAGCCAATCTCGAGCAGGAAGAGGATCAGGTTGTCTTTCAGCTCGAACTCAGCCACCATCGCCTGCGGGAGATACGCGATAATCCCGATCGTGATGACCAGCGAGATCCCGTTGCCGATGCCGTTCTCAGTAATCCGCTCACCGAGCCACATCACGAAGACCGTACCGGCAGTCAGCACGATGATGGTGCTGATGAAGAAGAGCCCCGTCGGAACGACGATGGCGGCACCGGTGGCCCCGTACTGGAGGTTGATGGCGTAGCCGATCGACTGGATGAGCGTCACCAGGATGGTCCCGTAGCGGGTCCACTGGGTAATTTTTCGCCGGCCCTCTTCGCCCTCACGCTGGAGCTTTTGGACCTGCGGCACAACGGCACCCAACAACTGGATGATAATCGAGGCCGTGATGTACGGCATGATCCCCAACGCAAAAATGCCGGCGCGGTTAAAAGCACCGCCGGCAAACAGGTTGATGAGATCCAGGATGTTGCCGCCGGTTGGGTTGGCAGCGTTGACCTCGGCGAGCGTGGCAGCGTCGATCCCCGGAAGGGTCACGTAGCTACCTAGTCGATACACGACGAGGATCAGGAAAGTGTAGATAATGCGTCTCCGGAGCTCTTCGATCTTGAAGATATTCCGGACGCTTTCGGCGAAACCAGCCATGGATGGTCTAGCTTGGTGCCGCGCCTCTCAGTTCGTTCGCTGGTGCGAGGAGCCTGGGGTAACGCAGCAGGTGGAGTGGCCGCCTGAGCCGGAGTGGTGGGGACGGAAGATCCCGGATCAGACGGCCGGAATCTTACGCCTCGGTCGCCGTCCCACCGGCCGCCTCGATCTTCGTGCGGGCCGATTTGCTGAACTTGTGCGCCGTCACCGTGAGGGCTGCGCTCAAGTCGCCATTGCCGAGCACTTTGACGCGATCTTTCTTCTTGATCACGCCGGCTTCGATCAGGGCTTCAGGCGTGATGCCATCGGCAGACAGCTTGCCGGCTTCGACCAGTGCGGCGAGCTGGCTCACGTTGAGCGGGCGGTACTCGACGCGGTTCCGGTTCGTAAAGCCGAACTTCGGAATCCGGCGGACCAGTGGCATTTGACCGCCTTCGAACCAAGCCGGGATGCTCGCCCCGGACCGGCTCTTCTGGCCCTTGTGGCCTTTGGTGGAGGTACCGCCACGGGAGCCGGCACCACGGCCGATCCGCTTGCGGTTTTTAGTCGCCCCTTTTGCCGGGCTGAGCTTGCTGAGATCCATTGTCTTTTGTGTCTAACGCCGGCACCTTGAACGTACCGACTCGCTGTGTACGTAGTGCGTGGTTCGTTGACCTGTAGTACGCACATCAAGCCGTGCGTCTACAAACCACACCTCCACGGTTTACGCCTCGTCGACGGTCACCAAGTGGTGAACCCGTTGAATCATGCCACGGATCTGCGGCGTGTCTTCTTTTTCGACGGTTTGTTGCATCCGGCGGAGGCCCAGGGCTTCCATCGTCCGCTTTTGCTTGACGGGAGCACCAATTGTGCTCTTCGTCTGGGTAATTTTGAGGGTGGCCATCGTCGGTCTCGTTAGCCGTTGAATACTTGCTTGAGAGAAACCCCACGGCGCTTGGCGACCTGCACGGGGTCGACGAGACCAGTCAGGGCGTCCATCGTAGCGGCGACGAGGTTGTGCGGGTTGCTGGACCCGAGCGACTTCGAGAGGATGTCGCGCACGCCGGCGCACTCAAGCACCGCACGGACGGCACCGCCGGCGATCACACCGGTACCGGCAGAGGCTGGCTTGAGGAGTACGCGGGCAGCGTCTTGCCGGCCCACGATCGGGTGAGGGATGGTGCCGTTCAGGACCGGAACGCTCACCATGCTCTTTTTGGCGGCTTCGGTGCCTTTCGAGATGGCATCGGCCACTTCGCGAGCCTTGCCGAGGCCAGTGCCCACGCGGCCTTTCCCGTCGCCAACGACCACGACGGCGTTGAAGGAGAACCGACGGCCCCCTTTCACCACCTTCGAGACCCGCTTGACGGTCACCAGGCGTTCGATCAGGTTGTCAGAGGGAGAATCACCGCCCCGGCCCCGTGAACGTCGTTTGTCTTGCTTTGCCATTGGATTAGCTATTGTCTTTGGTTCGATTGTCAGCCGGGCGGCTAAAACGCCAGGCCGCCTTCGCGAGCCCCTTCGGCAACGGCCTTGACGCGGCCATGATACGGGTACACGTTCCGGTCAAAAATGACCTGCTCGATGCCCTGCTCCTTGGCACGCTCGGCGACGAGCTTGCCGACAGCTTTGCTCTGGTCGAGGCGGGCACCATCGACGCTGTCTTCCAGGCTCGATGCAGCAGCAAGGGTGCGGCCGGCATCGTCATCGATGACTTGGGCGTAAATGTTGGCGTTCGACCGGAACACGCACAGGCGGGGACGCTCCGCAGTGCCGTGGATCCGGCTGCGGACGCTACGGCGCACACGCCGGCGGCGGAGCAGTTTTCGATTCTTAGGCATTTGTTTTCGCTTCGCTCAAATGGAAGAGTAGAAGAGTTGTCAGGTGGAGGAGGTGACGTGCTGTTGAACGGAGAAGCAACGCTTTCACACGCTCACGTGGACACCCATCCACTCGCCACCCACTACCGGGCTGCAGTTTTACCCGCTTTGCGGCGGACGTACTCGTCGACGTAGCGGACGCCTTTGCCTTTGTAGGGCTCTGGCGGACGCAGGCTGCGAATCTTCGCAGCGACCTGCCCGACGAGTTGCTTGTCGACACCGGAAACGGTGATGATCGGGTTTTTGCCCCGGCCGGCCGTCTCGGCTTGCACGTCGACGCCATCGGGCGGCAGGAAGAAGATCGGGTGCGAGTAGCCGAGGGCCAGCTCGAGCACGCCGTTGTTGACTTCCGCGCGGTATCCAACGCCGATCACCTCCAGCCTCTTCTGGTAGCCTTCGGTGACGCCTTCGACCATGTTGGCCAGCAGCGAGCGGTAGAGGCCATGCATGGCGCGGTGCCGCTTCTGGTTGGTCGGGCGCTCAATGCTGAGTTCGCCGTCATCCAGCTTCAAAATCATGTCGGGGTCGACCTGGAGGGCGAGTTCGCCTTTCGGGCCTTTGACGACGACGTGGTTCGTGTTCGACACGTCGACGCTAACGGTGCTGCCCATCGGGATGGGCTGTTTGCCAATTCGGGACATAGCTTCGCGGGTGTTAGTCGCTAGCCGGCGTGCGGGCCGACCAGCAGACAACGGACGTTGCGGGATCTAGCGTACTGGGATGAGCAGCTAGTAGATGAACGCGAGGACTTCGCCACCGACGTTGATCTGACGGGCTTCTTTGTCCGTCATCACGCCACGGGAGGTCGACATGATCGCAATGCCGAGACCGTTGAGTACACGCGGAAGGTCGGAAGCTCCGACGTAGGTGCGCAGACCCGGCTTGGACACGCGTTTGAGCGACTGGATCGTCGGCTCACCGCCTTTGCTGTACTTCAAGTAGAGGCGCAGGACGCCTTGCTTTCCGTCTTCGATATCGATGAAGCGGCGGATGTAGCCTTTGTCCACAAGGATCTGGCTGATGGCCCGCTTCAACTTCGAGGCCGGGATGTCTACATGCTTGTGACGCGCCTTCTGGGCATTCCGGACGCGCGTCAAGTAATCCGCAACGGGATCGGTAACGTTCATTCTTCTATAGGTTGCACGCGCAGGCTCAAACCTGCCGTATGCTCGGCTCTTTCAGAGCCAGTTGGTTGGTCAACGGTTAGCTGGTTGGGCGAGATTGTGTTGAGACGTTCAGTGTAGAACCACCCAACCAAAAACCGCCTGACTACTTACCAGCTCGCCTTCCGGACGCCCGGGATTTTGCCCTCGTGCGCCATCTTGCGGAATTTGATACGGGAGACGCCGAACTTCCGCATGTAGCCGCGGGAGCGGCCCGTCAGGGCGCAGCGGTTGCGGAGGCGGACCGGGCTCGCGTTGCGCGGGAGGCGCTGCAAGCCTTCATAGTCGCCAGCTTCTTTCATAGCGCGGCGGCGCTCGGCATACTTCGCGACCGTAGCGCGGCGCTTATTCTCTCGTGCGATCCAGCTTTTCTTAGCCATTGTTGGTTGGGTCGTTGGATGGTTGGGTGGCTGGGCGGGGCTGCTCTCCGTTTGTTCAGAGACGAGCGTCTATCAAGGACACTTTGTCAGAGAAGACCGCCCAACAGCGAACCACAAACCGTCAAGCCGCGCTGCGTTCTTCGCGGCGGACGAACGGGAAGCCAAGCCCCTTCAGGAGGGCGTAGGCCTCTTCGTCTGTCTCGGCAGACGTCACTATGGTGATGTCCATGCCGCTGATGCGGTCGACTTGGTCGATGTTGATCTCTGGGAAAATGATCTGCTCTTTGACGCCGAGCGTGTAGTTGCCGCGGCCGTCAAAGCTCCGGTCCGGCACACCGCGGAAGTCGCGGACGCGCGGCAGGGCGAGCGTGATCAGGCGGTCGAGGAACTCCCACATCCGGTCGCCACGAAGCGTAACGAAGGTGCCGATCGGCATGCCTTCGCGGATTTTGAAGTTCGAGACGCTCTTCTTCGCGCGCGCCACGACGGGCTGCTGCCCCGTGATCGAGCGCAGCTCTTCGACGGAATCGTTGAGGAGCTTCTTGTTCTGCGGCGCCTCACCGATGCCTTTGTTGACAGCGATTTTCTTGATGCGGGGCACCTTCATCGGGTTGTCGTAGCTGAACTGTTCGGTCAGCTGGGCAACAACATCGTCCGTGTAGAGCGCCTTCAGGCGGGGTACGTAAGCCATGGTAGTGGTGCGTCGTTCAGTCTGTGAATCTGCCGTCCGTCATGCAGAACCGGACCGCGCCGGCGGCGAGCACAGAATGAGTGTGACGGGAGGGATATGTGGTTGGTTTCTCGAAATTTAGTCGAGCTCTTCTCCCGTCGTCTTCGCGTAGCGGACCCACTGCGACCGGCCCGTCTCCGGGTCTACGATCTGCTTGCGGCCTACGCGCGTCGGGTTTCCGTTGCTGTCGACGGGCATGACGTTGGACACGTGGATCGGCATTTCCTGCTCGACGCGCCCCCCCTGAGGGTAGAGCTGGCTCGGCTTCTGGTGCCGGATCCGCATGTTGATGCCCTCGATGATGACCCGGTCTGTGTCCGGGTACACCTTGAGCACTTTGCCCGTCGATCCTTTGGCGCTGTACGAGCCAGAGATGTTCTTCGAGCCCGTGATGTTTTTGACGAGCATCACGGTGTCGCCCTTCTTGATGTGGAGCTTCTTTTTCATGGTCGTTGGTCGTTGGTGCTCTACGATGAACACATCCTGGCTAGATCCTAAAGCACTTCTGGGGCCAGGGAGACGATGCGCATGTACTCGCGCTCGCGGAGCTCGCGGGCTACCGGCCCGAAGATCCGGGTGCCGCGGGGCTCGCCGGCCTGGTTCAAAAGGACAGCGGCGTTCTCATCGAAGCGGATGTAGGAGCCGTCTTTGCGCCGGTATTCTTTCCGGGTGCGCACCACGACGGCGCGCGAGACTTCACCCTTCTTGATGTTTCCGTTCGGGATCGCCGACTTGACGGAGACCACGATCTGGTCTCCTACGCGGGCGTACCGCCGGCCACTGCCACCAAGGACGCGGATGCACTGCACTTCCTTCGCGCCGCTGTTGTCGGCCACGGCCAACCGTGTTTCTTGCTGAATCATTGCGATGTAAGATTGTGCTGCTTTGGGGCCGAGGCCGTGCTGCAGCAGTCCCGGCTACCGTGAGCCGATTGCTAGGTCCGTCGGTATGGGCCGGTCTACTTGGCGCGTTCGATGACTTCGACGAGGCGCCAGCGCTTGTTGCGGCTCATCGGGCGCGTCTCCATGATGCGCACCGTATCGCCGGCGTTGGCGTTGTTGTCTTCGTCGTGGGCCATCAGCTTGGTCGTCTTCTTGACGAACTTGCCGTAGATGGGGTGGCGGACCTGGCGCTGGATGGCGACGGTAATCGTCTTGTCCATCCGGTCGCTGACGACCAAGCCGATCCGTTCTTTTCGGGCGTTACGTTCTTCCATGATGAGGGGCGCTCTGGCGAGCACGATTGGGTCGGTGGGCGGGTGGGCAGTCTATCCCTTGGCCCACCCAACTAACATTACGCGGTCTCCCGCTGCTGAAGGATGGTCTTCATGCGGGCGATGTCGCGCCGCTTCTGCTTGATGACGGCGGAGTTTTCCAGTGCCGCAATGGCATGCTGGAAGCGGAGATTCTGGAGCGCGTTCTGATCTTCGGCCAGTTGCTGCTGGATCTCCTCTGTCGTCATCTCTCGGATGTCATTCGCTTTCATAACTACAACCTGTTGCGCGGTGACCTGGGCGCGGCTTACCGGGAAGCCGGGGCCACGTAGTCTGGGCGCGTGATGAACTTGGTCTTGATGGGGAGCTTCTGCTGAGCGAGCCGCATGGATTCTTTGGCCAGCTCCTGGGTCACCCCGCCGCCGACTTCAAACATGACTCGTCCGGGCTTGACGACGGCCACCCAGTACTCGGGCGAGCCTTTCCCCTTACCCATCCGGGTTTCCGCCGGCTTTTTGGTGATCGGCTTATCCGGGAAGATTCGGATCCAGACTTTACCGGTCCGCTTCATATTCCGGTTCATCGCAATCCGGGCCGCTTCGATCTGGCGGCTGGTGATCCAGCCAGCTTCGAGCGCCTTGATGGCGAAATCGCCGAATTCAATCCGAGTACCGCGCGCCGCATTGCCTTTCATGCGGCCTTTTTGCATGCGGCGGTACTTGGTACGCTTGGGCATCAACATATTTGAGCACCTTCTCTTGTGTCCGCAGCGGCGGACGTGTTAGGCCCGCCAGGGACGGACGCTGCTTATCCTTTGTTCTGTCTGCCCCGGCCTCCTCCGCGGCGGTCGCGGCCGCGTCCACGGCGGCGGCGCTCCGGCGGCGGTGCGGTCTGAGGCGTTTGCTGACGCTGCTGCGCCTGCACGTTCGGGCTGAGGTCGGGCTTGCCGATGACTTCACCGCGGAAGATCCAGACCTTGACACCGGTGGTGCCGTAGATCGTGAAGGCCGTAGCCTCGGCGTAGTCGATGTCAGCGCGGATCGTGTGGAGCGGGACGCGGCCTTCGAGATATTGCTCGACGCGGCCCATCTCAGCACCACCCAGCCGGCCACCCAGCTTGATCCGGATGCCTTCGGCACCCATGCGCATGGCGGCGGTGATCGCCTGCTTCATGGCGCGGCGGAACGACACCCGGCCTTCGAGCTGCTGGGCAATGTTCTGCGCAACGAGACTGGCGTCCAACTCAGGGCGCTTGATCTCGCTGATGTTGATCTGGATGTCCTTGCTCGTGAGCTTTTTTAGCTCTTCGCGCAGCTTCTCGACCTCGGCACCGCCACGGCCGATGACCACTCCGGGCCGGCTCGTGTGCAGCGTCAGGATGACGCGCTTCGGCGTCCGCTCGATCACGACGCGGCTAAGGCCGGCGCGCTTGAGACGGGCGGCGAGGTACGTGCGGATCTTCTCGTCTTCAACGAGCAGCGGCGCGTAGCTCTTGTCTGTGTACCAGTTGGAGTCCCAGCCGCGGATGACGCCGAGGCGGAGCCCAGTAGGATGTGTCTTCTGACCCAATGTCTTGTCCGTTTTTGGTTTAGGCGTCGTCTTCGGCAGCGTCCGGGAGACCAACGACCACCGTGAGGTGGCTGTTGCGCTTGCGGATCCGGTGGGCACGGCCTCGGGAGACCGGCTGGATCCGCTTGAACATCGGGGCCTGATCCACATGGATCGTGCGGACCACGAGTTCTTCCTCGTTCACGCGCTCGTCGGCGTTGACGTCCATCAGGTTGTGGACGGCCGATTGAATCGTGCGCTCGATGAAGCGGGCGGCCTTGTTCGGCATGAAGTGGAGCGTGTTGAGCGCCTTGGTCACCGGCATCTCGCGCACCACGTTCGCAACGATGCGCATCTTGCGCGGGCTGCTCCGGATGTACTTGCTTACGGCTCTAGCTTCCATTTTTGGGAGAACCTGTTCGGTTAATCTGGGCCGATCCGGCCCTCAGTGTTTAGTCTTTAAGTGTTTAGTGTTTTGAGAGAGCTTGGCGCGCATCTGCTAAACACCAAACACTGAACACCAAACTCTATTTCCTTTTTCTCTTGTCGGCCTTGCTGCCGGCGTGGCCCCGGAACGAGCGTGTCGGCGAGAACTCTCCGAGCTTGTGGCCCACCATGTTCTCGGTCACGTAGATCGGGACGAACTGTTTGCCGTTGTGGACGGCGAACGTTTGGCCGACGAACTCGGGCAGAATCATCGAGGCCCGGCTCCACGTCTTGATGACGCGTTTCCGGCCACCAGACTCGGCCATGTTCTCGACCTTTTTCAGCAGCTTGTGGGAGACGAACGGCCCTTTTTTGAGCGAGCGTGCCATGCTTCAATCCTTGATTGCGAAGGGGACTACTTCTTGTTACGGCGGCGGACGATGAACTTGTCCGATGCCTTCTTATTCTTCCGGGTCCGGTAGCCCTTGGCCGGCACGCCGGTCGGGCTTTTCGGGTGGCCGCCAGAGGCTTTGCCTTCCCCACCACCCATCGGGTGATCTACCGGGTTCATGGCCACGCCACGCGTCTTCGGGCGAACGCCGAGCCAACGCTTCCGGCCGGCCTTGCCGAGGTCGATGTTCATGTGGTCCGGGTTGCTCGTCGAGCCAATCGTGGCCGAGCAGTCGACGGGCACCTGGCGCGTCTCGCCGGAGGGCAGCTTGAGCGTGGCGTACTTGTCGCCACGGCCGAGCAGCTGAACGAACGTTCCAGCCGAACGGGCAAGCTGGGCACCTTTGCCCGGCTTCATCTCGACGGCGTGGACGAAGGAACCGAGGGGCACTTTGCGCAGCGGCATGCAGTTGCCGATCTCAGGAAGCGCGTTCGGGCCGTTGAGGACCGACATGCCCACCTTCAACCCGTCCGGGGCGATGATGTAGCGCTTCTCCCCGTCGGCGTAGACGAGCAGCGCGATCCGCGCGGAGCGGTTCGGGTCGTACTCGATCGTCGCGACGCGGGCCGGCACGTCATGCTTGTTGCGCTTGAAGTCGATCACCCGGTAGCGGCGCTTATGCCCACCGCCCTGGTGCCGAACCGTGATCCGGCCCCGGTTGTTGCGGCCGCCCTTCTTCTTGAGGGGCTTGAGCAAGCTCTTCTCAGGCTTCGACGTCGTTACGTCGTCAAACGCATCGACCGAGCGCTGCCGCTGGCCCGGGGTGTTCGGTTTTAGTTGTCTGATCGCCATGGTCGTTGTCGTTGTGCGTGGTTGCGTGGTACGGCGGGCGTACTGCGCGTCTGCGCACTCACTTAGATATTTTCGTAGAAGTCGATCTCGCCTTCGTGCAGCGTCACGATGGCTTTTTTGTACGACCGCTTCCGGCCGCGCAGCAGGCCGCGCTTCGTGAACTGGCTCTTCCGCTTACCGCGGACGATCATCGTGCGGACCGCCTTGACTCTGACATCGGGGTACTTCGCTTCGATGGCCTTGCGGATCTCGATCTTGTTGGCCGTCTTCTGGACTTCGAAGGCGTAGTGGCTGCCTTCTTCCATCAGGCGCGACATCTTCTCGGTCACGATCGGCCGAATTAGGACACTGGTCTGGCTCATTGTTCGGCTGGTTGTGGCTCGTCGCCGAGTTGACGGTTCAGCACGTCGACGGCGCTTTCAAGCGCGATCACCACTTGGGCGTCGAGCACGTCTCGGGTCGAGACATCACCGGCGGCGCGGACGTTGGTCTTCGGCAGGTTGCGGCCCGACTTGTAGAGCGCCTCGTCGTAGGCCGGCGTGAGGATCAGGGCCTTTTTGCCGGCAAGTTCGAGCGCGGCGACCAGGTTGACGATCTCACGCGTCTTCGGCGTGTCGAGCGAAAAGTCTTCGACGACGTAGATCGCGCTTTCACGGGCCTTGTAGGTCAGGGCCGAGCGGCGGGCGAGCTGCTTCGTCTTCTTGTTGAGGCGCTGGCGGTAGTTGCGCGGGCGGGGGCCGAAGATCGTGCCACCACCAACCCACAGGGGCGAGCGGCTCGTGCCGGCGCGAGCCCGGCCGGTGCCTTTCTGGCGCCAGGGCTTGGCTCCACCACCGCGGACATCGCCGCGCTCTTTGGCTTTGTGCGTGCCTTGACGGCCGTTGGCCTGGATCGCTTTGACGTCGAGCCAGAGAACGTGGTCGTTCGGCTCGATATCGAAGACTGCCGGCGACAAATCGACCGTGCGGCCGGTGTCTTGGCCGTCTCGGCTGTGTACGTTGAGGTTCATCTTCGTCTACCTATGCTTTTTCGATCCGAACGAGGGACTGCTTGGCTCCCGGCACCGCGCCCTTGATCAGGACGAGGTTGCTCTCGGGAAACAGGCGAACGACGCTCAGGCCTTTGACCGTCACCCGGTCGTTGCCTGTGCGGCCACCCATCTTCGTGCCTTTGAACACGCGCGAGGGGTCGGAGGCCTGGCCGATCGACCCGGGCGCACGCTGGCGGTTGTGCTGGCCGTGCGTGACCATCCCGACGCCACCAAAGCCGTGGCGCTTGACGACGCCCTGGAAGCCTTTACCCTTCGAGGTGCCGATGACCGCGACGGGGTCGCCTTCTTCGAGCACGTCTTCGAGGCGGACTTCGTCGCCGATGTTGACGTCCATGTCGAAGTCGCGGAATTCAGCGACGTGCCGTTTGAGGCCGACGCCGGCCGCTTCGAAGTGCCCGACGAGCGCCTTCGCTGTGTTCTTTTCTTTGCGCGTGCCGATGCCGAGCTGAACGGCGGCGTAGCCGTCCGTGTCTGCGCTCTTCACCTGGGTCACCGCGTTCGGCTCTACCTCGATCACCGTACAGGGGATCTGGTTGCCGGCGTCATCGAAGACGCTGGTCATGCCGATCTTTTTGCCGAGAATACCAGTCATTGTGATAATGCTAATGCGTGCCCTGAGCGGTTCGCCGGGTGAGTCTAGGTCCGTTGGATGGTGAGGGTCACGTTGCCCAGCGTGGCTGGGTCGATGAGATCTCCAAAGTCAAACCCGAGGCCGGCGATCTGATCGCCCGTCGTCGAAGCAGCGACTTCGTCGTCTCCGTTGAACGTGTAGCTCACCGTCACCGGGTCCAGGTCTTCACCTGCGAACGTCAGCGACTGCGTGTCTTCGTCTATGGTATACGTTCCTGCCGGCTCGGCGACCATGTCCCCATCGTTGTTGCGCAACGTGAGGGTGTAGGTGCCATCCGAGTTGAACTCGGCACCGAGCGAAAGCCCAGCAATCGGCAGAATGTTGGCTCCCCCCAGTCCAGACGCCGTAACCGACGCCGTCGTCCACGTCCCGACCAAGCGGTCGGCATCCGACATCGACGAGTCGCCGTCGCTGTCAGACGAATCGCAGCCGGCCACCACGCTGACGAGCAGCGCAAGAGCTAGGGTGCGAAGGGATATGGAGGAGGAGAAGTTCATAAGGATTGGGTAGGTTGGTGGGTCGGTCGTTGGGTGGGAAGGATAGTTGTTTCTACCCACCTCCCCACCGGCCTACCTACCAACCGAGATCATACTTTGATCTCGACGTCGACGCCACTGGGCAATTCGAGCTTCATCAGCGCGTCCACCGTCTTGCTGCTCGTCGACAGGATATCGATGAGGCGTTTGTGGCTGCGCGACTCGAATTGCTCACGGCTCTTCTTGTCGACGTGCGGCGACCGGAGCACGGTGTAGATCTGCTTTTCCGTGGGAAGCGGAATTGGCCCGCTCACGACGGCACCGGTCGACTTGACCGTGCGGATGATCTTTTCCGCGCTCTTGTCGATCAGGTTGTGATCGTACGACTTGAGCTTAATTCGGATTTTTTGGCTTGCCATTGTTGGCTATTGGTTGGGTAGGTGGGCGGGTTGGTAGGTGGGCTGGCTCTGCTTGGCCGACCCACCTACCCACCTGCCCACCCGAATACTAATCCAAGATCTTCGAGACCACGCCGGCACCCACCGTGCGACCGCCCTCGCGGATCGCAAAGCGCAGACCCTGCTCCATCGCCACCGGCACGATCAGGTCCACCGTGAACTGCGTGTTGTCCCCAGGCATCACCATCTCGACGCCCGTCGGCAACTCGATGTCGCCCGTCACGTCCGTCGTA